>JAOABT010000055.1 GCA_026418215.1 Clostridia bacterium
GATGTGTATAAGAGACAGGTTCCAGAGACCTCTCCCTACACCGTAACCCTGCCTTATACCCCTATTGACGGCAGCATTCTGATGGTGGATCAGGACGGGAAGCCCGTGACAGAAGCGGAGACCACACCTTCCGCAGGGTCGTACACCATTTTGGACGATGAGTTGACCTTTAATGCAGCCGACAAGGGCAAAACGCTCTTTGTCTGCTTCGACTATACCGCACTGGCCGTAAAAAGCTTCGGTCTTCCCAAATCCGGCTCCAGGCCCGCCATGCAGGCAGTGATCTCGGGTGAGGGTATGGGTGAGGATGAAAGCACCTTCTATGACGTTGCAATCATCATAGACAAGTGCAAGGCCACCGGAAACATCAACCCCCCTGAAATGAGCCGTGAACCCAAACCTCAGAACATAACGCTCAAGGTGCTCAAGCCCAGGGGTAACAACAAGGCGGTAGACTTCAAATTTGCCGCAAGAGCTTAATAGGGGGGCATTCTGATGGATACTAAGGAGGCAAAGACACAAACGGATTTGTCTACCATGCTGATGACCGGCGCTGAGTTTAATGCGAAGGGCAAAGCCTACCGCATTAAGCCTATTGCGCTGAAGCATGTGGATGCATTCGTGCAGGACAACATCAGTATTGATGTTCAGCTTTTTAACCTGACCAGTAAAAAGGCAAGGGAAAAGGTGAATTTCTGGCTTCAAAACTATGCCACAGACGATTCCGGTGAGTTCATGTCGCTGCAAAAAGCCATGGACGATAACTGGGATGTGGTTGACCTTAAAGAGTTCTTTAAAAAGCTGTGTGGCTTATCGGGCTGATGGAGGCCCCACCTCATGAGCAGGGGGATGGGGCCCAAACGCCCCAAACTCCATCGTGGGGCCGAATATTTGCTCAGATAGTGAGTCACACAAGCATTCCCTATTCAGAGATTCAGAATTTGTCCATTCCGGTTATTCAGACGCTTCTTGCGGAGCTTCCCGAAAACATTTCTTTGAAGATAGGATTCCCAGGTAGCCTTGGCACTCAGGCTCCGAAAGAAACCCCCAAAGACGGAAAACCTCCAAAGCTTTCAGATTTCATGGCATTCGCCAATTTATTCAATGGTTAAGTAGAAAAGCGTGGTGAAAAACATGCCCATGAACGATGACTCCATGGTGAAAATAATACAAGCGCTGGGGCTGGATTATAACCCTGCCATAACCGCAACGCTTGCCTTTGAGAACAGGATTCAGAGCCTTAATAACGAGCTTAAGATGCTGCGAGCCGAGGCCATGAAAGCCGCAAAGGACATTAATTCGAGTTTCGGAACCAATTTGGGAAGGGCGGCCAACAGAAAGAACCTGGTCGACAGCTATGTGAAGTCTATCCAGAGCCTTAAGACCGAGCTTCCGAACGCTACACGGATGATGGATCAGTTCAACAGCAGTGCGGTGCGTACATTTGGGCAGTTCGGAACCGCTGGCGTTTCCCAGATAAGCAAGTCGAATGCCGTTTTAAAGCAGAATGTGCAGACCATTAAGGAAGCGGCAAAGAACTATAACATCATGCAGAATGAATTTGCCAGGCGTGCAAATTGGTTTTTGACAGGTACTGCTTTTTACGGTGCGCTTAACATGGGCGGAGAGGCGATAACTTCCATTTCAGAGGTTGAGATGGGGATTACGGAGATTGCCCGGGTTATGGAGGATTCGCGCTTTGTATTTAAGGACTATCGGGATGAGCTCTTGCAGTTTGCTATAGACTATGGACAAAGCTTTGAGGCCGTTCAGGATATTGCCTTAAGATGGGCTCAGGCCGGGTACAACGTGAAGGACAGCCTTGAGCTGACCAAGACTTCTCTTTTAGCCTTGAATACTGCAGAGCTTGACGCCGCAAACGCAACAGAATCCATGATAGGGATAATGGCGCAGTGGCAGATGGCTTCTTCAGATTTGCCCCTTCTGCTAGACAAGATCAACAAGACCGCCGATGATTTCACCGTGACATCTCAGGACTTGGTGGACGGTCTTTTGCGTTCATCGGGTGCCGCAAAAATTATGGGGCTTTCCATAGACCAGACCATTTCTCTTCTAACGGTTATGCGGGAAGCCTCGGGCCGTACCGGGCGAGAGGTCGGCAACGCCTTGAACTCCATTCTTTCATACGTTCAGCGGCCTTCTTCTATAGATATGTTCGAAAGCCTCGGGATTTCGGTATTTTCTGATGCAGCCAAGACACAGTTTAGAAGCGTGATGGAAATATTCCAGGAGGTAGCAGCCCGTTGGGGCGCTTTAGCCCCAGCTATTCAGGACGGGTTTGTGAAGGCAGCGGATGACGCGGGCCTTTTTAATGAGGAGCTCGCCAACGCCATTGGGGTTCAAGAGCAGTGGAATGATCTTCAACAGCGAGACCTTTCCCAGGCTTCCGCTGGGGTTTACCGAAGAAACTATTTTATTGGGATGATTGAACGGCTGGCAGGTGCTCAGGATGTTTTGAACAACATGACCGATGCTGCCGGTTACTCTCAGAGAGAGAATGCCAGAACCATGGAGACCTTGGAGAAGCAATACCGCTCTTTTCTGGAAACGGCAAGAGCTCTGGCGGTGGAGCTGGGCGACAGCGGCGGTCTTGAATTTTTAAAGGGCTTGACTAATGCCGCAGAAAATGGGCTTGGGGCCATTACAGCAATTGTGAAGGAGTTGGGCTTCCTCCCTACTGCCTTTGCAACAACACTCGGGGCGCTTTCCATGTTCAAGAAGGAGATGCAGCTTTTAAAGTACAACAAGGATGGCAGCGAAAGCGGGATGTTCCTGTCCATCAATGATTCAAATATGGCAGTTAAGGCCTTGAAATCGCTTAAAGCCGTTTTATTGGATGTTCGGAATATTTACAGGAACCAGATGAAGGTGGATAACTGGACGGATGGTGTATGGGATCCGAATTTGTGGCAAAAGGCGACGCTTGCAGCAGAAGCCTTTAAAACAAAACTTTCACAGGTGAATATTGGAATGAAGGCGATTCAGGTAGCCGGAAGAGTGACAGGCTTTGTGCTGAACACGGCCTTCAATGTTGGTATTGGCCTTGCCATAGGCTTTATTGTGGATTGGGTGTTCAAGCTTGCCAATGCGCAGAAGGAGGCGGCTGAGGCGGCCAAGGCGGTTTCGGACACCTTCAGGCAGGAACGGGATGAGATTACAGGCCTTAAGAATGCCTACGCAGACATTATTAAAAGCGGGGATTTGACAGGAGAAACCAAGCAAAGGCTTAAGGAGATTCAGGATCAGCTCATTTCCACCTACAAGCTTGAGGCAGATTCCATTGACCTTGTGAACGGAAAGTATTCCGAGCAGATGGCGGTCATCGATCAGGTGATTGCCAAAAAAGCCGAGGATGCAAACCTGGCCATGGCCTCCCGATACCAGACAGCAGTGGATACCCTTAACACAAGGGGAAGCTCGGATGTGTGGGAATACCGGGCGCATGTACCGTGGGAGAACAACACTAGGCTTAACACGGTGTTTGATGGCCTGGGATTTACCCGGAACTGGGCAACCAGCAGGTATGAAACCGGCAACAAGACGCTTAAGGAGCAGATAGACCTTTTCGGAAAGGCCATTGAGAGGATTTCTCAATACAATGACCTTTCAAACCAGGAAAAGGCTGTGCTTGAAGAGTTGACTCGTGAGCGGAACAAGATGCTGACTACATATAGCGAGGCGAATTCCATAGTTCTTGAGTTCGCTAAGAACAAGGCTGTTTCCGATTTTTACGGTAAATTTAAAGATGAGATAAACGCTTTTAATGAAGCGATTTCAAAAACAGGAGACAGCACCGAAGCGCTGGAGAAGCTTAAAAAAGAGATGCTGAATGGCGCAAGATCGGCAGGACGGCTGGTAGATTTTAAGCCTTTAATTGAGGAAATGTTTTCTTCTGTTGAAGCCGGAGCTAAAGGTGCAAGACAAGAGCTTGACAAGCTTGGTGCCAGCGCAACCGAAGCGCAGGAGGTTAGTGTAAGCGACTTGATAGGCACGCTTTCAGAATTGAACCAGACACTTTATAGTCTGGCTGACGAGCAAACCCTAAGCGCTTCACAGCTTTATGACCTGATTGACAAATACCCGGCCTTGGCGGGCTCAATTATACAGGTGGGTGACGCTTACAGGATAGAAGAAGGCGCATTAAGGGATTTGCGTGACGTAAAGCTTGAAGAAATGAATAGCGCATTGCAGGCCGAGGCCGACAAGACAGCGCAGGTTGTGAGCGAGACGTTGAGCAGGATTAACGCCTACGGGCTTGAGGTTTCTGCAATAAAAGACCTGGAAAGCGCAAAAGCGGCTAAGAGCGGCCTTTCCCTTGGAAGTCTGGACTGGGATTACGCGACTTATAAAAAGCTTCAGGGCGCGGCCGGACTTCCTATACCCTATTTGGATGAAAACGCCTATAACCAAGCGCGGGAAGCATCAAAACAGATTTCTAGCATCATTGACCTTTATGCATCCATAGAAGAGAAGAAAAAGCTTCTCAATTCCAAGAGTTTTGGCGTGAGCGATTCCAGCCATGGCCCAGGCGGCGGGTCTAAGGTAAACGAAGCCCTTCAAAAGGAATTAAAGGCGCTGGAACACAAAAAGCGTCTTGACCAGCTTTCGCTTGAGCAGGAGTTTAAACAGCTTTCCAGAATCAAAGCGGCCTATGCCAAGAGCGCGGATGAGAAGATGGAGCTTGAGGAAAGAATCTACGAGGTTCAGAAGGCTATACGAGAAAAGGCCCAGCAGGAGGAAGAGGAACGGATCAAGCGCATGGAAAAGCTTCGGGAGAGCACCGTTGACACCTATAGGAAAGTGCTTGAAGGCGTTCAGGAGGAATTCAAAAAGGCTTACCATGAGCGGATGGATTTAATTGACAGCGAGATAGACAAGCTGGATTCCCAGAAAAAGGCCATGGACAGGAGCGAAGAATCCCGCGATTATTCCAACAGCATGGGCGAGTTTGAAAAGGAATTGGCTTACTGGAAAGTGCGCACCAGCGAAGAAGCCCGAAAAAAAGTTGCGGAGCTGAACCAAAGGATAGCCGAGGAAGAGCACAAGCGTGAGGTGGAGCTTCAAAAACAGGCCATTGATGACAAGAAGGATGCCCTGGAAACTGAGCGTGAAAACTGGGATAAGCTTTACGCTGACATTGAGGAGGCATTTAGTTCCCACAATGTTGACCTGATTGCCCAGGCTGCCGCCGCTTCCAAAGCCGCATTTTCAGAATGGCAGAAAAACTATGTACAACCACTGATGAATGCTTTGAGAACGGGGAGCCTTGACCAGGCTTCTGGTATTGTGATGTCGGCCTCTTCAAGGAGCGTTGGCGGATTGCATGACTGGGGGATGACGGAAGATGACTACAGTGCCTTTATGGAAAACGGAGCTCGATGGAAGGAGCTTTCCAAAAAGCCTCAGAACGCGGGAGTTTTGGAGGAGATGCGAGCGTTGAACGCTGCGAACCAAGCTCTGCGCATGAAATACGGACGGAACCCTTCTCTTGGGGAATACCCCAAATTCCACGGCGGCGGCAAGGTGCTGGAGGACGGGGCCCTTGTGGCAAAAAAGGGGGAGATCATATTCCCGCCAAGCCTGGCCCTGGTGACGGAACGGCTTATTCTTGCGATAAAAACTAACCCAGGTTTCTTTGCATCCACCACCCAGACCGCAACATACGACAACCGAAGAGAGACCCGGATTGACAAGGTGGTTCACATTGAAAACTACCACCCATCCGATAACGTGGACAATGAGATTTTTGCAAGACAGGTTGGCCGAGAGATTATGAAAGCTAGATGAATGAAAGTAGGTATGCGATATGCCCGAATTACAACATTTTTGGGACAAGGTGTTTAAGCAGGTCAACCCGCTTTTTGCAGGGGCAACGTCTGTGATCTCATTTCTGATATTTCCGACAGAGGCTTTTATAGGGTGGAGCATGGCCATATGGATTGCCACTTTGCTTGACCTTTTGACCAAGTGCTTTTCAATTTTCTCCAAGTGCATCCGGCGCTACAAGTCTTTTACACTTGGCATTTTTATGGCCTTTAAGACCAAGGAATTTAGTTCTGAAACCTTTTACCGCAAGACCGTGGTGAAGGTGGTTTCATATCTGGTGATTCAAATTCTGGTTGGCTTGTCAATGAGGCTTGCTTTGGTTGGGGCCGTGAATATGGCGGTATCGACCATCATCTATAACTTTGTGTTCTGGCGCGAAGCAGCAAGCAATATTGAAAATCTGATCGATGCAGGGGCTGATTACTTACAGCCCCTTCTTTTTTGGATGAAGAAGAAAAGCAGCAATGCGCTTGAAAACGAGGGTACGCCAGAGCCTGGCCCAGAGAGCATGACGGCACCTGGTACGGAGCAAGGAGGCGTTTCGGATGACAATAATCATGACTAAATATAAGCTTGCAAACCCGGTTGTGTGGTTGCTCTTTAGCAGGGCTTGGCAGGACAGGATTCACCCCCAGCTTTCCGGGCGTCTGGCCTACCTATGCTCCTTAAAAAAGCAGAAGCTTTGCATTTCCTATGGCTTTAGGTCTGACGAGGAGCAGATTATGGCCGGTATGCGCGAGATGGAGAAGCACCCGGATTATGTGAAGCGATCAAACGGTGCCATCTATAACACCAAGGGCCAATGCATGGTAGCCGCCCCCGGCAATTCCTCCCACGGGGTTGGCTTTTCGGTTGACGCCCCCAACACCTGGATTGAAAAGATGACAAACGCAGAGCTTGAGCCTTATGGGCTTGTGAAGCCTATGGCCCATGAGCCGTGGCACATTGAGCTGATTGAGGCAAAGGGCGTGGACATGGCTGAAAAGCGTGCTCATTTTTACAGGTACGTGGCGGCTTACTATCCTTTGGACATTCGGTCCTTTCAGATGGTGAACGGTCTGACCCCCGATAACGCCACCGGAGCCAAGACAAAGGCCAAGGCGGCTGAGGTTTATAACGATGTGAAGGCCATAGCCCTTGGGAAGGTGACCGATAGCGTAAAGGTGAAGGCCTTCCAGACTGTTTACGGGCTCCCTGCTGACGGTTCAGATGGGCAATTGACCTCTAAGAAGGCTGCGGATGTACTGGCGCTGCTTAACAAGATTCTGGGGAAACCAGCGTGATGTGAAAGGAATGGTGAAAAAATATGGATTTGTCTCTTATTCTCTCGATTGCCGCGTGCCTGTTGGCGATTGTCTATACGGTTTATTTGGTGGTAACGCGCCAGTGGGATAAGCTTAAGAAGCTGGCCTATGCGCTGATGCTTTCGGCTGAAAGATTCTATGCCGATGAGGATGGACAGAAGAAATTTAACGATGTATTCCGTGAGGTTTACTATAGTATTCCTAAATGGCTGAGGCGCTTTATTTCGGCGGAAGAACTTAAAAAGAAGCTTCAGGAGTGGTACGACCAGGCGAAAAACAGCTTGTCGCCATTTTAATTCTGGGCGGGGTAATCTAAGAAAGGCTTGCCCCGCTTTTTAGTCTGTTCATGGAAGGGTGATGGGTCTTTATGCTCTTATCCAAGGTGATTCGATTTGGCAACCATTTGAGCCAGCCTTCCATTGCGGTGTGCCGGCCCGAGTATACGATGCCTCCCACAGAGTTGCTTGCGGCTACTATTGATAACGGCACCGTGAGCGTGATGGGATGCAAGGAGACAGGAAAGCCCTCCTATCAGGATTATTGGTACGACAAGTTCAAGGCAGGCCCGGCAAAAAAGGTAGCGATAGCCTACCGTGGTGAATGGAAACGGTTCTCTTACGGCGATGGCTCCCAGCGCTTTGTTTTCAGAACGCTTGGCGATGTATGGATATTCCGGGTTCTTGCAGATGGAACACTTCTGGCACACGAAGGCAAAGATGGCTTGGTTTTGAACTTGGCGCAGGGCGTTAAAGAAGTAGCCGCTATGATGGGATGGAAAAGCACGGCGGTTGGCACAGACGACCACGGGCTGATTTGTGCCTACATCAAAGAGGATGGCAAGGTTTATTACCGCAATTACGCCGAGCGATTTGACGGAACCTTGATTTGGGAGGATGAAAGCGAGTTTCCCGATTCGTTTGAAAATACCAAGAGCATCAGCCTTTTTAGGGGGAATGACTACCGAACCGGCTTCATTGTCTCCAACGGTGCCGAGTCCAAGGTGGTTTTTACCACACGGAACTGGGCTGCCATGGGAATTGGGGATGAAAATATATCGGCTGGATTAAGTGACTTAATGATACAGACTACACATATTACTTACTATGACGGATATGGAGATGAGAAAATATCTGCTGGCATCTCAGACTTATCAATTAAACTATTATATGGACTCTCCCCTATTCCTCAAGTCACAATAAATCCAGATGCTACTCATATTCAAATTACATTCGACCATGATTTGTATAGTGTCACAGGACAGCAAGCAGGATTCACAGTTAAGGACAACAAGAATATTGTCTTTGCAGTAACGGGTACGGCTTACGGTGCGGATAATAAAACTCTTATTTTGTCGTGTAATGATTTCAATAATGCAAGTGGAAATATGACAGTTTCGTATGACGCAACAAAAGCTACCATGATGGGTGAAACTGTTGCGTTGAATTCATTTAGCATTACATTCTTGCCAACTGGATTAGTACCTACAGTTAAGATACCGCCAGTACCTACTTTACTATACAATGCTGAATAGGAGGTGGATTGATTGAGTAAAGACCAAAAAATAATAATTGAATTCGATAACGATTTAATAGGCGATGTCACAGTTGTCAGTCCACCAAGAGCATATAAAACTGGAACAACCAAT
>JAOABT010000506.1 GCA_026418215.1 Clostridia bacterium
TCCCTGTATATGGCCACCATTTCATCAGGTGAGCTTGAGACATGGCCTTCGAACATCCTTTTCATGTGCTCGGAGCGGTAAATCATCCGTGTGAAAGGAACCAGAAGGGGCAGCGGAAAATAGTAGAGACTGGTTGGCATGATTCTGGACGGGTCAATGCCCTCTGCCCTGCAGGTGCCAAAGGCCTCACGCATGGCGACATAGGATTCGCGGATAAGCTTCGGATCTCCCACAAACTTATCAAAGGAACCGGCCTTGGCATAGGCTCCGAGCGTCGCAGCCGCCCAGACATAATGGCTTCTGATGTAGGGGATAATTTTTCTAGAAAATTTGGGATTCATTCCGGCTTTCTTGAGAAGGTCATAATAACGCCTGACTCTCTCGGTCATTGTCCCGTCAGCTTCTCCGATCATGGTGTTGGTAAATATCTCACCGAATATAACGTTTGATAGGATATTACCCTTTTTGCCGCCCCCCGCACGGAAGGGGTAGGCGAAGAGGTACTGTTCCTTATTGAGGAATTGGCCTATAAGCTTCTCGTCCCCGGGTCGGATGTTCTGGAGAAAGAGGACGTCGGCCTTACCGGCGCCTTGCTTCAAAAGTTCGAGAACAGGAACCAGCTGGTTACTCCCAACCGAAACGAGAATGAGGTCGAAGGATCGGCTGCTCATGTCCTCAATAAATTGAGGGCGATAGGTTTCAACGACCTCGCGATCCTTCCTTTTTCTCATATCCATGCATTGAATCTGAAGGCCGTCGCGCTCATAAAGCGCCTTGCTTCCCGGCCTCACAAGATGGGTAAGCCGGCAGCCTGCCTTATGAAGCTGCCAGCCGTAGGTTGTACCGATAACGCCGGTACCAACAACCAATATATCCATGTCAATACCTCACATACCTTTTACCTTAGGGTTTTCTGAATATTTCGTTCTGAACCTTATTCATTTGAAGCTTGACGTTCTTGCCTTCCCTGGCCATTTTAAAGGCCTTTACAATCTCCCACCAGAAGGTTGCGATAATGGCAAGACCAACGGCTCCCAATAATTGCAGGAGATTCAAAGGCATGGTTTTTGCAATGACATTACCGGCGGGAAGATAAACCACCAGGGCTAAAACAGCAAGGATGCCTGCGTTGACGCTTAGAATGACCTTGTCCCTGAACTTGAACAGGCTCGTAATCGCAAAGCGCTGCTCCGACTGATTGACATAGACGAGGAACAGATTTGAAAACGCCAAAACCATTAAGGAGAATGTTCTTGCAAGCTCGACAGCCCATCCCTGCCCCGTCAGGACAAGATAGGAGCCGAAGGAGGCCGCGAAAATAGCAAGGCCCTGGAGCACGGACTTCAGCATAAGGCCCCGATTAACCAAGGCCTCCTTTGAGGAGCGAGGTCCTCTGTCCATGATGTCCTTGTCGGCAGGCTGCTTTTCAAAAATAATGGAACAGGTCGGGTCAATGATAAGCTCAAGCAGCACAATATGCACCGGCAGAAGCAAAAGCGGCAGTCCCAGCATAGGCGATAAAAGCGCCATCAAAGCAATCGGGATATGAATCACAAAAACGTAGCCCACAGATTTCTTGATGTTATCATAAATACGTCGACCGTCCTTGATGGTATCCACAATGGTTGTAAAGTTATCATCTAGAAGGATCATGTCCGACGCTTCCTTAGCAACGCCTGTGCCTCTCTTGCCCATGGCAATGCCGATGTCGGCATATTTAAGTGCAGGAGCATCGTTGACCCCGTCACCCGTCATGGCCACAATCTCGCCAATATCCTTAAGCGCCTTAACGATACGCATTTTATGGCGCGGCATAACACGAGCGAAGATGTTGGTGTCCTTCACTTTTTCACGAAGCTCCTCATCGGTCATGGCTTCAAGCTGTTGGCCCGTAATCACGTTGTCGCTGTGGCCGATGCCTATTTTTGAAGCAATCGAACGCGCTGTCATACCGTTATCACCCGTGATCATGACGACGCGAATACCAGCCTTGGCACAAACCCGCACAGCCTCCGGAACGGTTTCGCGCGGCGGGTCCTCCAGGCCTATGAGCCCAAGGAATTCCAACCGGTTATCGCTTAAGGTTTCGGGTATGCTTTCCATTTGGGTTCTTCTGGCAACGGCAATGACACGGTATCCTTTGAGTGCAAGCTTTTCCTGCTCACGCTCAATCCTTTTCCATTGGTCATCGGAAAGGCCGCATAATGCCATGAGATTTTCAGGGCAGCCCTTTGCCGCAACCGCCGGGGTTCCGTCGATTTCCCAAACGTGGCCCATCATCTTGGTATCCGAATTAAAGGAATATTCCTGCAAAAGCTTTTTTTCAAAGATAGCCACGGTGTCCAGGCCCTTGCTCTTGGCACTTGCCAGAATGGCCTTCTCCATAGGGTCATAGGGCTCAGTCTCGCAGCCTAAGCTCGCCCAATAAAGCAAATCCTCTTCCTTTACGGACTCGTAAGCGTAAACCTCCTGAACGGTCATCTGGTTTTTTGTCAGGGTTCCGGTTTTATCCACGCAAAGGACTGAAACGGAGCCCAGGGTTTCAACAGAGGGCATTCTGCGGATCAGGGAGTTTTTCTTAGCCAAACGCCACGCCCCCATGGCAAGGAACACGGTCAAAATAACCGGGAATTCCTCGGGAATCATGGCCATGGCCAGGGTCATGCCCGAAAGCAAGCTGTCGATGACGTCCTTTGTGTTAAGAAGCGTAACGCCGAAGACCAGTATAAAGAGGCCTAAGCCAATGAACGCGCAGACTTTGATAAGGTGGCGGGTCTGCTTTTCCAAAGGAGTGGATTGCTGGGGAACCGATAAAAGGTCCTGGCCGATCTTACCGTATTCTGTGCTGGTACCAATGCTGGTCACCTTGACAACCGCACTACCCTGTGTAACGGTGGTTCCGGCAAAGCAATAGTCCTTGCGCCACTGATTCTCTTTTTCTGAATCGCTGATTTTGACCTTCTTCCAGACAACCTCGGATTCACCGGTCAGGGTGGATTCATCGACGCCCAGGTCAAACATCTCAATGATCTGACCGTCGGCGGAGATCTTCTCCCCTTCCTCCAGAATCATGAGGTCACCCACCGTCAATTCCTTGCTGTCAATGTCGATAAGCTCATTATTACGGATAACGCGTACACGGGGTGCAGACAGATCCTTCAGAGCCTGGAGCGTCTTGTCTGTGCGCCATTCCTGAAAGAGGTTGATGCCTGACATAAAGGAAACAAAGCACAGCATGATGATGCCGTCCTTGGGCTCCCCCAGCACGAAGTACAGCAGTGCTGTAAAAAAGAGAAGTAAGAACATGGGCTCCTTAAAAATGCATAGGAGCTTGGAAAGGAAGGTAACCTTCTTTTCCTGTACGAGCTCGTTTTTCCCGTACTTTTGCTGGAGCAGCAGGACCTCTTCATTTGAAAGACCCTTGTAATCGCCGCTGAAGCCATTGAATTTTGACATGAGAGTGATCTCCTTTCGTTGGTAACCACATAAAAAAATACCTGTGGCACCATAATCGCTAAATTATAGTCCCACAGGTATTCTTCACCCTGCTGCCAGCTTGTCTTGCCGGCCCAGCCCCACACATCCATAATGGATGCATCGCCTGCTCTATTTCAAATATTCAAATGAATGAAATATGTTACTAGTATATGATAAGGGTGACTGGTTGTTTCTGTCAAGAGCCTAAATTGAAAGTACAGTTTATGAAATGCTTTTACCGAAGCCATCGCTCAGGCCATCAGGAACAAAAGAGGGGCATATCCCAAACGAACGCTTTTGAGACAGCCCCCGAAACAAAGGGATTATGCCTGTCAGTTGAAACGCGTGAGAACAACGGAATAAATATCTTCCAGAAGCTTAAGGCCTCCGCCGTAGCCAACGTACGAGCTGTTGATCACAAGCCTTTCAATTAACGGCCAGGATACCGATAGAAAATGGGCGTTTGTTTTTTGTGCAACTTTCTTCTCCCAGGCGCTTCCGATTATCAACGGATAGCCAAAGAAATCGGTAGCCGCAATTTCCTGGTGGATTTTCTGACCGTCGCTTGTGAAGTCAACCTCCGCTTCAATGCCGAAATTGAGATCACGGAGGTACGCTCTGATCTCATCCTGATAGCGTACAGGCGTATCGTCTACGATATACTGCTTGGTCGGGAAAAGCCCCAGATCATTGACCAAAAACTTTGTCAGCCCCAAGGTGTACTGGGCATCGGAGACAACGGAAAAGCGTTTGGCCATGACGCGTGTCTCAAGGAAAATATCAGCGTAACGTTCAATGTAATAGTAATATTCTTGTTCCCGCTCAGAGATAATGGC
>JAOABT010000519.1 GCA_026418215.1 Clostridia bacterium
GGTGTCACAAAAGGCCGTACCTTGGGGAAATGTCTTGTTACAGTTACTACAATACATAAGATCCCTCCGTTTAAATATGCCATTGATATTTCAATTTATTAATGGGTGCGTGTACACATGACAGAACTTTGGAAAGAGTGAGAATAAAGTAAGATTATAGCTGAATTGTAACCATAATTTGCCGAAATGTCAAGAAAGAAACGCCTCTCGGAAATGGTTCTCACATCGAGTTTCTGGTGAATACGAATCTCTGCTGACCAGATTCCCAAGGTGTTTCTGTTAATGAAACGACCCTTTCAGCTGTCATGAAAGGAGCGTTCTATAACGAATTGTGGATGACGACAAATGTACCCTAATCCGGTGGTTTTGATGGTCTTGCCATTGCTGGCTCTTATCACATCACTCAAGTATCTTGAATTCACCTTGTCCCATCATCAGTCCTGATTATCCGAATCGCATACTCTTTGCACTTCTCTAAACGCGTCATTTTCGTTTGAAAGAAGTATACATACGAGACTTATGTTGCTTTTCTTATAGCTTAATTTATAGCTTTATTTATAGCTTTACTTTTAGCTCTAATACAGCACATACCGTATCACAGCCCTAATGTCTTATAAACCTTCTTGATGTCCGGTGCCTCACTTTGGCTACAAACTGCTTCAAGAATGCGCTGCCTCGCTTTAGATTTATCAAGGGCTGGCTCACCCTTTAGCCAGTCTGCAGGAGCCCAATCTTCAACCACTTGGTAGGTATTGGACGGCCATCCATAAGGCTCGCCAAGCTTGTTGACTTTTCTTCTGTTACCCGCAACCGTAATGTAGAACTCCTTCTGCAGTGTTTTAACAGCATTGTCCACAGCACTTGCACCTGTTTTCTTAACCCCCAGGGCCGACCGAATATCATCTGTGCTTAATACCTCATGACGGTCAAAGAGGCGCCAGACCTTAAGGACATTCTGATTGACCATGCCCTTCTCCCAGCGCTCCTCAAGAGAGGCTTCAGGGCGATAGGCGGCATAAAAGCAAGGATACCACGCTTTCGAAACAAAGCCCTTATGGCCGTTGAAAAGACAGCCAAAGGCCAGCCTGTTCTCTTGTGCAGCCCGATCCTTCCACTGCCACGGGTCTGTATCCGGATCGCTGGTGTGCCACTGGTTCGGGCTCGTTTCTTCGGTCAAGGACGTCCATCCTGGAAGGGTAGGCGAAAAAGCCATGAAGCCAAGGGCTTCTACTCGTTCTATAAAAGTTTCGTACGTCATCATACTCATCGCAGTACCTCATTCTTAAATAAGTCAATTAGGGTTATTTTTAAGATTCCCTTCCAATCATCAGTCGTTGCTCTTCCCATGGGGTGACGGATGCCTTGATTGCTTGCTTTTCTTTTCAGCTTGTAGAATTTAACTCATTATTGTATATGAGTTAAATGCGCAAGAGTCACTTCATTTCAACTGACACTCTATTTGGACCTGCAACAGTCGTCATGACTCATTTCTTCGGATACCCGCTCCAGCCATTCCTTGACTGCTGCAGTAAAAAGAACGTCCTGCTCTATTTGCAGGTTATGGGCGGCTTTGTCGAGCAGAAGATAGGAAGCCCTGGGATACAATTCAATTAAATCCCATAAGCCGCGATAACCTACAATGGAATCCTGGCGCCCGGTCAACATGAGTGTGGGCTTCATAAAGGGTCTTTCCGGGTCATCGACGTTATAACCGAATCTTCCGTTCAGTTTGCTAAGAAATTCGTTATCCGCTGACTGGATGCCGGGTAGGATCTCTACATTGAATCTCTCTCATACGCGCATGTTTTGAATAACGTTAATCCTCACATACCGGAAAGCTGATATCTCTTCGGCAGTCAGGCTGGCTAATAG
>JAOABT010000057.1 GCA_026418215.1 Clostridia bacterium
GTGATGAGCCCTTCTTTAATATTTTGAGGGTCAACCATAAATCTATGCATGGAGCACCATCGCCACCCATTCTCCCATGGCAAGCTCGTCGATAATCTTGAAGCCAAGGGCTGTGTAAGCCTCCTTAACCTCGTTCTGACGGCTTTTAATGATGCCGGAGAGAATCACTCGGGTATTTTCATGCATATAGTCGCGTACATCCTGGGATAACGCTATGATCACATCCGCAATGATATTGATAAAGATTAGATCATAAGCCTGCTTGGGAAGCTGGTGAAGCTCTCCGAGACGTACCTCTATCTTTGTGCTTTCACCGTTATTCTCTACATTCTGGCGTGCCGCTTTTACAGCCGCATCATCAATATCTACAGCCAAAGCTGAGGCTGCTCCTAGCTTAGCTGCGGAGATTGCAAGAATGGCTGTTCCACAGCCCAGGTCCAGCACCTTTTCACCGGCCTTCAGATGCTTTTCTCCAAGCAGGGCGCACATGCGGGTGGTTTCGTGTGTTCCCGTGCCAAAGGCCATGCCGGGGTCGAGCTCAATCACGATATCCTCGGGCTGTGGGGAATAATCCTCCCAGCTCGGCTTTATGACCACTCTTTGAGTAAATTTAAAGGGCTTGTAATATTGCTTCCAGGTGTCCTTCCATTCCTCGTCGCTTCGGATAACCCACTGGACCTGACCGGGCGCGGTATCCAGGTAGCTGTTCATATCGGAAAGCCCCAGTCGGACTTCTTCCGACAAGGCTACCGGGTCACGGTCGTCTGAATAATAGGCTCTGACGATAACATCCGTCCCATAGCTTTCTATGAAGCCGTCATCTGCATAGTCAAGGTATTTGTTGCTCTCTAAAACCTGGCGAAAGGCCAAGGGATCCACCATTTCGGTTCCATTGGCACCCTTGCTCATTAAGAGCTCCGCTATTGCCTCCGAGGCCACCTCGTTTGTGGTAACGCTAATTTCTATCCATTTCATGTATGCTGTTCTCGCTTCCTGTGCTCCAACAAGTCACGGAGCCCATTCTCAGTATTCCTGGGTTTAGAGCAGTATTGCCAATTAAGGCGCGTTCTACTCCTTGAACAGATCCTTAACCTTGTTGAAGAAGCCCTTCTTCTGCTCCAGACCTTCATCGCCGCTTATCTCAGCCAGCTGCCTTAAAAGGTCCTTTTGCTTGGCTGAAAGCTTTGTGGGAACCTCTACGTTGACGCGAATATACTGGTCGCCGCGCGAATTATTGCGCAAGTGCTTGATACCCTTGCCCTTAAGCTTAAACACGGTGCTGGTCTGGGTACCCTCGGGAATATTGTGTTTAATAACACCGTCAATGGTCGGTATATCTATTTCTGCGCCCAATGCAGCCTGTGTAAAGGAAATGGGTACATCGCACACCACATCATAGCCCTCGCGCTTGAAAATGGCATGAGGCTTGATATGTATGGTCACATACAAGTCGCCGGCAGGACCGCCTCTTAAGCCAGGTTCGCCCTCTCCCTTCAAGGAAATGGTTTGCCCTTCATCGATACCGGCCGGTATATTGA
>JAOABT010000576.1 GCA_026418215.1 Clostridia bacterium
CATCTTAAGGGAACTGACTGAAGAGGGTAGAGAAAAGGGTATGCTGACCTATCGTGAGATAGAGGATGCCTTTGAACGCGTAGACATAACCCCCGATCAGATCGAAAAGGTTTATGAAGCCCTTGAAAAAATGGGCATTGAAATTGTTGCAGACAATATAGAAGAAGAATTTGAAGACCTTCAGTTCCTGGATGTTGAGGAAGAGGACATAGATATATCCATTCCTGAAGGCATCAGCATCGATGACCCTGTCAGAATGTACCTGAAGGAAATCGGTAAGGTGCCGCTGCTTTCCAGCGACGAGGAAATTGAGCTGGCCAAGAAGATGGAGGTTGGCGACGAGGATGCCAAGAAGCGCCTTGCCGAAGCCAATCTGCGTTTGGTTGTCAGTATTGCCAAGCGCTATGTGGGAAGAGGCATGCTTTTCCTTGATCTTATTCAAGAAGGTAACCTCGGTCTCATTAAGGCTGTTGAAAAGTTTGACTTCCGTAAGGGCTTCAAATTCAGTACCTATGCGACATGGTGGATCAGACAGGCCATTACCAGAGCCATCGCCGACCAGGCCAGGACTATTCGTATTCCTGTGCACATGGTGGAAACCATCAACAAGCTCATTCGTGTTTCCAGACAGCTTCTTCAGGAATTAGGCCGTGACCCGACCCCTGAGGAAATTGCAAAGGAAATGGGCATGAGCGAGGACAAGGTTCGCGATATCATGAAAATCTCCCAGGAGCCGGTTTCCCTTGAAACACCTATCGGTGAAGAGGAAGACAGCCACTTGGGCGACTTTATTCCCGATGATGATGCTCCCGCTCCTGCAGAATCGGCAGCCTTTACACTCTTGAAGGAACAGCTTATCGATGTATTGGATACGCTGACACCTAGGGAGGAAAAGGTTTTAAGGCTCAGATTCGGTCTGGATGACGGCAGGGCTCGCACACTCGAAGAAGTGGGACGCGAGTTCAACGTTACCCGTGAGCGTATCCGCCAGATAGAAGCCAAGGCGCTTAGAAAACTCCGTCATCCCAGTAGAAGTAAGAAATTGAAGGACTTCCTTGATTGAAAGATATAAATCAATAGCTAACATAAGTCAATAAGGGAATAATTTTTTGAAGGTAGTTTTGTAACGTTTATATGAAAAAAGCCTTGATAACTATGTTTTTATATTCAAGGGTTTTGTCACGAACGGTTTATAAACAAGATAATAACAGAAAAAGCACACATATGGGGTTTTGTAAAATCCTAGATGTGTGCTTTATCATTAAGTAATCCGGTGAGAGAAGGCTGGTGCTGGGAATATATTAATACACATAACAAAACTTCCTGATCTGGCGAGGGCATGCTCTTCTAAGAAATTGGAGTATAAAGATTAAGTCTTTGTACTCCTTTTTTGCGCCCAAGACGGGAAGATTGAATTTTACGTCCGTTAACCCATTCAGTATTTTGTGCTTTCACAAGCGCGCTCTTAAATCTTGTAAGCGTTAAACCATATTGGTTCTCTTCAATCAAAGGTTTAGGTGCGATAGATCTTATAAGCCTAAAGCTCTTTTATGAAAAGTACGCTCTTTCATTCTTTTCTGACAAGCAAGTGATAAATAATACTTGAAAAGACACAATGTGAGATGTATAGTAAAATATGTAAGACAAAACAAATAAAAACATATAGAGGTGCTGTATGGCCCAATTGAGGCTGGTCTTGGTTGACACGGATCATCTTTTTCTGGAAAGACTCAGTGACTACATACAAAGAAACAAGTCGGAACGCTTTACCATGGAGCTCTTCACACAGATACCCGTATTCGAGTCCTGGGTTTCTTCCGGGGGAAAGGCAGACCTTATGGTTATGTCAGCCCGTGTTTTGTCCCAAGTGACCCTAAAGCTTGGGAACCAGCCGATTGCTGTTTTGAATGATGGTTTTCCAGTTCAGTATCCAGAAGGGATCGCTATTATAAAAAAATATCAGCCAGCCGATGCACTCATCAAGGAACTTCTCTCCCTTTGCGCGGATAGCTTGAGGACAGAAACTGAGGTGAAAGAGGGCACCGGCCGCATTCATCTGATTCTGTATGTCGACGGAAGCGACCTCTGCCACCCTCTTGCCCCAAACATCGCGTTCTGCCTTGCTCAAAGAGGAAAGAAAGTTTTTTACTTAAGCCTCGATCATATTCCGGTCACTGATTGTTATTTCTCAGGTACGAATGAAAAGGGCCTGAGTGAAATGCTGTATTTTCTCAAATCACGGAAGGAAGGGCTTTCCCTCAAGGCGGAATCCTGTACCACCAAGGATGCGTCGACTGGTGTTGAGTTTATGAAGGCCCAAAAAAATCTTGACGACCTGGCTGACCTTTCATCACAGGATATAAAAGCACTCTTAGAGGCCTTAAAGAGCCGGGGCTGCTATGATGAAATCGTCGTTTCACGTGAATTTCGCTCGGATGAACCGCTTATTGAATGTTTAAGGCAATCAGGTACCATCTCTCTTGCTGCGTCTGATCGTCCGGTTGCTGTGAGACGTCTCAACCGGATATTAGAATACCTCTCCTTGCTTAACGATAAGCATTCTCTGGGCTTGATTGATAAATGTACGATTGCTATGGCTCAAGACGATATGGGAACGCCACCGTCAATAACCGATACCATGGGTCTAAGAAAGGCGTTTTTCCCGTCACAAAATAATCAGCGCTTCCCGCAAGAGGGCCAGTATGCTTCGTCTATCAAATCTTTATTGATGCTGTGAGGCAGGAGAAATGAGTAGTCAAATCTTAAATCATGAGGAATTGAAGCAGATTTCAAGAGAAATAAGAAAGCAGGTGGTCTTGAGCCAGGGCGGGGGCATGACAGGCTCTAATTCTGAGGAATTTGACAAGGCCCTCTTGGACCAGATAGAAGAGGTCTGCTTTTCCAAGGAATTTTCACGGAGATTGAGCGTTCAAGAACTCAAGACTGTTATAGATACTGTATTTAATCAAATGCGTCGGCATGATGTCATTGAACCGCTGATCTCCGATGCCAGTATCACAGAAATCATGATTAACGGGCCAGACAGAATTTTTATTGAGAAGAACGGGAGCGTTGAGCTTACACCTTTAGCCTTTGAAAGCAGAGAACGGCTTGAAGACCTCATTCAGAGCATTGTCTCGCGGGTCAACCGCAGCGTCAACGAAGCCGACCCGGTGGTCGACGCCCGTCTGGAGGATGGTTCACGTGTTAACGTTGTTCTACCGCCTATCGCACTCAACGGTCCGCTAGTTACGATCAGAAAGTTCCCTGACAAGCCAATGACTATGGACGATCTCATTCGCTACAATTCTGTAACTTCCGAGGTCGCGGAGTTTTTAGAAAAGCTGGTAGGTGCCAAATACAATATTTTTATATGCGGAGGAACCGGAAGCGGAAAAACTTCTTTCTTAAATGCATTGTCCTCACTGATTCCAAAGAATGAACGAATTATCACAATTGAGGATTCAGCCGAGCTTCAACTTTCGGGAATAGAAAACCTGGCAAGACTGGAAACACGAAACGCAAATACCGAAGGGCGGGGAGAGATCAAGATGAAAGCTCTCATTAAGACATCCCTTCGTATGCGCCCTGAACGCATCATCGTCGGTGAGGTACGGGGCGAGGAAGCCCTCGATATGCTTCAGGCCATGAATACCGGGCATGACGGCTCTATGTCCACCGGACACGCCAATTCAACGGCCGATATGCTCTCAAGGCTAGAAACCATGGTGCTTATGGCGGCTCCCCCTCCCCCTTAGGGTTTAAAAAA
>JAOABT010000071.1 GCA_026418215.1 Clostridia bacterium
CTCGTAGGCCCGGATGGTATTGACATGAACGCCTGCAGCTTTCGCCATGTCTGAGGTTCTGATGGTTTTCATAAACAGCCCTTCTATGACAGGAAATTCAAACAATTCCTTACGTTGTGCTTGATTGATTCTATTGTAGGACATTGGAACCAAAAGCGTCAAGAAACGTTAAAATCAGTGCATGCGGCGTATAAGAAGGGAGATTTAAGCAAATGCTTTTGTAAGAAACCGTTGACTGAGGGCATCCCATGTTTCTGAATCAATTATTAAAATTTACACGGCCAACCATCTATTTCTTTTTACGTGAAACAGAGCTGACCGATTTGCTCCGTGAAAAAATGTGTCAGGAGGAAACGGCTCAGCTTTGCTTTGTCTCCTTCCGCAATGAAATGGTTTTTACCCAGAAGCGCATTCTGATCCTTGAACGCCGCGGCCTATCAGGCAAGAAAATCCGTTATGCCACCATACCGTTCAAAAGCATCACCTGGTATCGCATCGGTATGGTCGGCGGCTGGGACCCCGACGCGGAAATACTTCTCAATCTGCGTGGCAATGTTAAAATTCAGCTTCGCTTCCTCCGGAATAAGGACTTGAATAAAGAGAGCATCCATAAAGCCTATGAAATTATAACGCGCACCTTCATCTGCGACAGCTGCTCATAAAAAACACTCCCGGAATTGAGCTCAATACCAGGAGTGCTTTTTAAAGGGTCATTGGCCAAAGGCGCTATCACTGCTCTTCCACAAAGGATATCCCATCATAGCTTATTTGGCCGGTCGATCAAGTTACTGATTTTTAGCAGAGGCCGTCTCCTCATTGTCCGGCAGGCGGCAAAAGTCCGGCATCTCCACATCCTCACGGTTCTTGATAAGCTTATAGGCTACAAAGCCCGTTATTGCGGCTACGATAGCCAACAGGCCCAGGGCTAGCGGCAAAGAAACCTTTAAGCTTGCGGTCAAAACCTCGAAGCTCGAAATAAACCCGAACAATATGAAAACGGCTGCCGAAACAAGCTTGATGGTCTTTTCGGGTATTCGCTTGCACATGACAACACCAATGGCTATACCTATGCCGTCGGCAATGAGCATACCCGTGGTCGTCCCTAATAAAACCCATGCCGGGTCCTTTGGAAACTGAGTAGCCAATGCTATGGTAGCAAGCTGGGTCTTATCCCCCAATTCAGCGATAAAAAAGGCTATGGCTACCGTCATAATAGGCCCGAAGCGCGTCACGCGGTTCTCTTC
>JAOABT010000091.1 GCA_026418215.1 Clostridia bacterium
GCGCTTCGGCGATCTCATCAAGGGCAAACGCACCAACGAGCACCGTATGTCTCAGAGCTTTACAAGACCTACCCTTAAGGCAACGCCCGGGGATTTGAGCCTTGTTCTTACCAAACGTCACCTGGATAATATCATCGAGATGATCACGGCTCTGGATAAGGTTGCGCCCGGTACCGCCAATGCCGATACGCTGCTTTATGGCGTCGAGGTCAAGTTTTACAGCTCAAGACTTCAGCTTAATGAATGCTTTGAGACCGAGCTGCCCAACTTCTTTGCTATCGGCGACGGCGCAGGTATCACGCGCGGCCTTTCTCAGGCAGCAGCGAGCGGCGTCCATGTCGCAAGAGTCATTTCGTCCAGAAACGAAAAGAACTAAGGTTGATTACTTCTATAAAAGCATAATAAAAAGAACTGGGCTTCGCTCAGTTCTTTTTTATTCAATGTCAGTTTTCTTACTGCTCCATGTGACGGCCAAGGAAACCGGCCGCAGACTGAACGAGCTTTGTTTCAACATCACCCATTTTAACCTTGGGATCTGTTGAAAGCATCATAACAGCACCGATAGCATCGCCTTCAGAAATAATGGGAGAGATAACCTGTGACGTATACTTTGTTCCGCCTTTTTCATCGGTAATCACAGGTATTCTCTGAGCCTCTGCTGATGGCGCAATGAACATATCACGGTTTTCAATAATTTTTTCAATATCCGGGCTCAAGGTCTTTTCCAGAAGCTCCTTCTTGGAACCGCCGGAAACAGCGATGATGGAATCGCGATCTGCAACGGCGATAATATGACCGCTCGTATTATGAAGAGATTCCGCGTAAGCTTCTGCGAAATCGCCAAGCTCGCCGATGGGCGAATATTTCTTTAGAATGACTTCACCTTCGCGATCAGTATAGATTTCAAGGGGATCACCCTCACGAATCCTTAAAGTTCTGCGTATTTCCTTTGGGATAACAACTCTACCGAGATCGTCGATTCTTCTAACAATACCGGTTGCTTTCAAAATTTGTGCCTCCTTTCAAACCCGCTGTCTATAAATTGTAACATTCATAGTATTGGATAAATTCCTTTATTTATGCAGGATATAGGCTTTTCCTTTGGTTCCTGGAGGCATCTTTTACGAAGCCCTACTGCCGCCTTGCTTGCAGGCTGAAGCAACATTTTGCCAATAAAAAAAGAGCTTACGAAAAGCTCTTTTTCTCATTTTCCAATGCTTTATTATGGCTTAAGCTCTTTCAAGATATTCGCCTGTACGGGTATCAATTCTAACCTTGTCACCCTGATTAATAAAGAGCGGAACCTTGATCTGAGCGCCTGTTTCCACTGTAGCGGGCTTTGTTGCACCTGTAGCGGTATCGCCCTTGAAGCCGGGCTCGGTATCTGTAATTTCGAGTTCAACAAACATGGGAGGCTCAATGCCAAAAACATTATCCTTGTAGGAAAGAATCTTGCAGACCATGTTTTCCTTAACGAACATCAACGCGTCACCAACCTTTGAAATGTTGATGGGCATTTGCTCGTAAGTCTCAGTATCCATGAAGTAAGCCAGGTCACCGTCATTGTAGAGGTATTCCATGTCTCTTCTATTGATCTGAGCCTTCTCAAACTTATCAGAAGGGTTGAAAGTACGTTCAACAGTGGAACCTGTGATAACATTCTTGATCTTTGTTCTGACAAAGGCAGCACCTTTTCCGGGCTTGACATGTTGGAACTCTATGATCTGAAACACTTGTCCGTCCATTTCAAAGGTAATACCATTCCTAAAATCGCCAGCGACTACCATATTTTTAGAACCTTCCTCTCAAAATCGTCAATTTCTTCGCAAAATCCTACCACTTTATCTTAAGCTAAAATGCCTTAGGTTGCAAGACGAACTTACAAAATCACCATATTCTTGGTGCTGGTTGTAAAGTTTCGGGGTTTTCCATCGACTAAGACAACCATATCTTCTATTCTTACGCCGCCCAAGCCCTCCACATAGATACCCGGCTCAACGGTAAAGACCATGCCGTTCACCAGGGTATCCTCAGATTTGGTCGAAAGCCTGGGGTCTTCATGAATTTCAATGCCTACGCCGTGGCCCAGGCTGTGGCCGAAGGCCTTGCCGTAGCCCGCTTCCGTGATGATGTCGCGGGCGATTTTATCGGCATCAAAGGCCTTCATACCTGAATACAGGCTTTCGAGGGCGGTCATCTGAGCCTTCAAGACTATTTCATAAATTTTCTTAAGCTCGGATGAGGGTTCTCCTATAAATATTGTTCTCGTCATATCCGAACAATAATTGCGGTAAATAACGCCAAAATCCAAAACAATGGCATCGCCCTTTTTTATGACATTATCAGAGGCTGTTCCGTGGCACATGGCTGAGCGTTCACCCGCAGCAACAATGGTTTCGAAGGAGGGACCCTTGGCTCCAAATTTTTTCATGGCATATTCCATCTCAGCAGCAACCTGCATCTCGGTCAAGCCGGGCTTGATGAAGCCGAGGATATGGTCAAAAACCTTGTCACCCAATAAAACAGCCTCTGAAATACGCTCAATTTCATCCTGATCCTTGATCATGCGAATGGAATCAATGGCGCTTCCAATATTCAAAAAGAAGTTGGCAAAGGAAAGCTTTTCTTTAAATTTCTCATACTCCGAGAAGGTCAGCGTATTGCCCTCAAAACCTATTCTCTGAAGCTTATGATCGGTCATGAGCTCGTTCAGGGTGGCATGGAAGGTATCCTCATGCTCAATGACCTCTATACCCTCAAACACCTGCTGTTTGGCTTGAATGGTGTATCTGAAGTCTGTTACAAGAAAGGCCCTTTCAGAAGATATCAACAGAAAGGACGTCGTACCTGTAAAACCTGACAGATAAAGCGTATTAGGCCTTCCCGTCACAAGCACCGCGTCAACATTTTTATTCTTAATAATATTTCTAACCTTTTCTAGCCGATTATTCATGGGTTCATCCACCTTTCAAAAGCTTTGTTTACTTCGAGAGCTTTCTATGCAGAGCATAGAGCGCCGCCAGATAGGAATCTGCCCCAAGCCCGCTGATTTGACCGATACAGCTTGGCGCAATAACGGACTTTGCGCGGAATTCCTCCCGTGCGTGAATATTGGATAAATGCACTTCTATGGTCGGCAGCTTTACTGCGCTTACAGCGTCACGGATTGCGTAGCTGTAGTGGGTAAAGGCTCCCGGATTGATGATGATACCCTGAAATCCTTGTTGAAAGGCTTCATGGATGCTGTCAATGATGGCACCCTCATGGTTGGACTGAAAAAAATCCAGCTCCATGCCATATCCCGGTGCCGCTTCCCGGAGCATATTCTGAATTCCTTCCAAGGTATTATCCCCATAAATACCCGGTTCCCTGACACCCAATAAATTGAGATTTGGACCGTTGATCACTCGAACCTTCAGCATAGCCCTTCTCCTTTTCCTTGCTACCAACATTGTATAGGATTTCAAATCACGCATCAATAAAGCTCTACTAATTATTTTCCAGTTTAATGGTATAATAAGCGCTAGTAAAGGAGTGTTGGACGCATGCAGCTCAAAAGCTTTATCAAATTTGTCGAGCTACCGACTAAAATTGCCAGCGTGGTACCCTTTCTAATGGGTATTCTTTATACCCTGGTGCGTTTTAATACCTTAAAGCCTCTGGTCATCTTATTCTTCTTTATTTCGATGCTCAGCTTTGACATGTTTACAACCGGGCTCAACAATTACATGGACTATAAAAGAGCCGTCAAAAAAGAGGGCTATAACTATGAGATGCATAACGGCATTGTCCAGTTTAATCTAAAAGAACGGACCCTCCTGATAACACTGGTGGTGCTGTTTCTTGTGGCCTGCGCCTTTGGCGTTGTCACCTTTCTCTTG
>JAOABT010000077.1 GCA_026418215.1 Clostridia bacterium
CTACGACACTGATGAATCAGGTGACTACTACTTCACCCTATGGAAGAAAGCCTGAGATTCACGGGTTTCCTATAAAGGTTTCAGAGCTTCTTTCCAATCTGCAGGGAGCAGTGTATATTGAAAGAGTCTCAACCCATGACATCAAGAATATTAATAATGCCAAGAAAGCTATTAAAAAGGCGTTTCAGGTTCAAATGGCCAACAAGGGCTTTTCGCTTGTAGAGGTCCTTTCCACCTGCCCGACCAACTGGGGAATGAATCCGGTAGAAGCCTTAAAGTGGATTCCTGAGAAGATGATACCGGAGTATCCTTTAGGTAACTTTAAAAACGTGGAATTGTAAGTTTGACAATTCTTCAATGATTGATAGAGTGAGGTAAAAAAAACATGAAACATGAAGAGATCATTATTTCGGGCTTCGGCGGACAGGGAATATTGTCAGCAGGCAGACTTCTGGCTTATGCAGGAATGCTCGAGAATAAATATGTATCCTGGCTTCCGTCCTACGGACCTGAAATGCGCGGAGGGACAGCCAATTGCCATGTCATTATTTCAGATGAGCCGGTAGGCTCTCCCATATTGAACAGTGCTACGACTCTTATCGTTATGAATGGACCTTCCCTGGATAAATTTGAGGAACTGGTCAATGATGGCGGCATTATTATTACGGATAGTTCGCTGGTAGAGCGCAAGTCTAAAAAGGCGAATGTGAAGGTTTATGAGATACCTGCCACTCAAATGGCATCAGATATGGGAAATGTGACCTATGCTAATATTATTCTTTTGGGCAAGCTGATAGCTGAGACGGGCGTCATTTCAAAAGAAAGTTTTGCCGAGGCATTAAAGAAGGTTTTGCCGGGTAAATACCATCACCTCATTCCCGAGGAAGTCAAGGCTCTGGAAGATGGAATGAATTATTGAATAGAACAAAAAGCGAGACGGTGATTTAAAGCCGTCTTTTTTTTATGTATAAGAAGAAATCCCGGAAGTGGCATCAGGATATTTAACCTTGACCAGTTTTTCCTTAGATAGTATACTGAATTATTGAAAGTCATTCAGGAAGAATGGAAAAATAAAGCGTGCTGCTGGAAGGTGAAGGGAAATGAGCGAAAATAATGTGACCAGGTTGATTTATCAAGGCAAGGAGATTATCCTCATTGCAACAGCGCATGTTTCAAAGGAAAGCGCAGAACTCGTAAAGCAGATAATCGCTGAAGAACGCCCGGATAGTGTTTGTGTTGAGCTGGACGAACAAAGGTATCAAAACATTCAAAACCCGAAAGCGTGGGAAAACACAGACATTGTTAAAGTCATCAAATCAAAAAAGGTCGGTTTCCTTATAGCGAGCCTTTTTCTCAGTTCCTATCAGAAGAAGATCGCCAAGGAGTTAAATACTGTTGTTGGCGGAGAAATGATACAGGGCATTGAGAGTGCAAAGGAAATCGGAGCCAGTCTGGTTTTGGCAGACCGTAACATTCAAACGACATTTATCCGCATTTGGCGGAAATTAAGCTTTCGGGAAAAGACAAAACTATTTTTCAGCTTAATCTTTTCTTTTGGAGAAGATGCCAAGGTATCAGATCAAGACTTGAAGGATTTATTACAGGAAGATATTTTGGAGTCCGTTTTGGCCGGTATTCGCAAGCAATTTCCCAAAGTTGGGGAAATCCTTATCAGCGAGAGAGATAAATATTTAGCGTCAAAAATAAAGGATGCCCCTGGCGGGAAGGTTGTCGCTGTTCTGGGGGGCGCGCATGTGCCGGGTGTAAAGAGGGAGATATACCAAACACAGGATATTGAGAATATTTCTATCGTTCCACCGCCAAGCCGGTTCTCAAAGATTGCAGGCTGGATTATTCCTGCAGCCATAATGGGTCTTTTCATTTACGGTTTTATTCTTAATTTTCAAACCGGTTTACAGCAATTATCTTCGTGGGTTTTATGGACTGGAGCCTTAGCGGCTCTGTTTACGGCAATATCCCTTGGCCACCCCCTTAGTATCCTTGCATCTTTTGTCGTGGCTCCTATTACAACCCTGCACCCTTTGTTGGCATGTGGGTGGTTTACGGGGCTGGTTGAAGCTACAGTAAAAAAACCCACCGTGCAGGATGTCTACAATATTCAAACCGACATATTCAGTTTGAAAGGTTTTTTCAAAAACCGTTTTCTGAAGACCTTATTGATTATATTTATGGCGAACATTGGGGGATCGATTGGAACATTGATTGCAGGAATGGATATTGTGAAAAACCTCTTCTGAACAGTGCTGCGGCATCACCAAAAAAGAAAGGCCCCGGAAAAATCCGGAGCCTTTTTTTGATGCATTTTGTAGGTTCTAATTATACGTTGAACAACATGTCACTGTAAGTGGGGACGGGCCAGATTTCTGCATCCACCAGAGTTTCCAGCTTGTCGCCATCTGCTCTGAGAGCACCCATCTGGGTGAATACTTCATCCCTGAAGAAGCAAGCATGTTTATAGGTATCTCCATGAATCTTATCGGCTTCTTCCAGCTTGGCTTCAAGAACTCCAATATTCTTCTTGAAGGAAGCGGTAGCTGAAGATACCTCAGCCAGCAGCTCAGACTGCGCGGAATAATCCACTTTCAGGCCGGTTGCCTGGATGGAGTTGATGGAATTTGCAAGCTCGGTGGTGAAGGCAATAGCTGCGGGAAGAATCTGACGTTTTGCCATCTCCAGCATGGTCAAGGCCTCGATATTGATGGTCTTGATATAGGCTTCCAGCATGATTTCGCAGCGGGACTCCATTTCAACCCTGCTCAGGACACCGTGTTTCTCCATAAGTGCCAGGTTCTTTTCTGCGAGGAGCGCCTGGGTAGCTGCAACGGTTGACTTGATATTGGGAAGGCCTCTTTTTCAGCTTCAGCAACCCACTCGTCGGAGTAACCGTTTCCGTTAAAGATTACA
>JAOABT010000158.1 GCA_026418215.1 Clostridia bacterium
CATCGGCCCGGCAGCCTGTCAAGCTCAACATGGCCTGTGTCCATCATTTCACAGGGGTAGAGAATATTCTCCTGGACGTATTGATCGAAGGAAAGACCGGTTAGTTTTTCAATTACAAGAGCTAATAATACAAAGCCCGAATTGTTGTATTTAAATTTGAGTCCCGGTGCATATTGCATAGGCTTATGTATGAAGAGCGGCAGCAAATCCGCAGGTTTTCTTATTTTGTACATGGGAAAATCAGCCCAAAGCTCCTCATAGGTTTCCATCACATCTTCATCAAAATAGTCCGGTATACCTGAAGTATGCGTCAAAAGCTGGTGAAGAGTTACGCTGAGATCTATAATGCCAAGCTCTTTGCTCATTATATCTCCCAGAGTGGTGTCAAGCTGGACCCCGCCTTTTTCTACAAGCTGCAAAATCGCCACGGCAGTAAAGACCTTACTCCCTGACGCAATCGGGAAGCGTGTATGGATTTCATTTCGGAGTCCATTGCTTTTATCGGCATAGCCATAGGCTCTGCAAAAGGCATCTGCACCCTTTTTGCGTATGCGTATGACGCCGCTGAAATCTTCGTCCAGGATCTGTTCCAATACTGGTATTTTATCAATTAAGTTCAATTTGACACTTCCCTTCAGGCATCGTTATCAGTCAAGGCTTGCTGTTCAGCTTCTGAGACCATAAATGGGAGCCCCAGGTGCTGGTCGGCAAGCCTTGTGGCCTTCCTCCCCCTGGGCGTCTTCTGGATAAAGCCGAGCTGTATCAAATAGGGCTCATAAACATCTTCAATGGTATTGGCCTCCTCGCCTGTAGAGGCGGCTAGCGTGTCCAGGCCAACGGGTCCTCCGTCGAACTTCTGAATGATGGAGGACAGCATGGTCCGGTCTGTGTTATCGAGTCCAAGCTCATCGATGTCCAGTGCTTTTAAGCCGAATCTTGCAATATCCAGTGTAATCTGTCCATCGGACTTAATCTGAGCAAAGTCACGGATACGCTTTAAAAGCCTGTTTGCAATGCGGGGCGTTCCCCGGGAGCGCTTGGCGATTTCAGCCGCCGCGCTTTCATCTATGGCAATACCCAGAATGCTCGCGGAACGTCTCACAATGAGCGTCAGCTCTTCATGAGTATAGAGCTCCAGCCTATTGATAATACCGAAGCGGTCGCGCAGTGGCGACGTTAGAAGCCCGGCCCTCGTGGTTGCGCCTATCAGCGTGAATTTGGGCAGGTCTAATCTGATGGAGCGTGCGCTTGGTCCTTTGCCGATGATGATGTCCAGCGCATAATCCTCCATGGCTGGGTAGAGAATTTCCTCTACGCTCCGGTTGAGACGATGAATTTCATCTATAAAGAGAACATCCGATTCACCCAGGTTAGTAAGGATGGCGGCAAGATCCCCCGGCTTTTCAATGGCTGGGCCGGAGGTTATTTTCAAATTAACCCCAAGCTCACTTGCTATTACGCCTGCGAGCGTGGTTTTACCAAGCCCGGGAGGTCCGTAAAGCAGCACATGGTCCAGGGCTTCATTGCGCTGCATGGCGGCCTTGATAAAGATCAGAAGATTCTCCTTGACCTTCGACTGTCCTATGTACTCTGAAATGTTACGCGGTCTTAAGCTGGCTTCGTCCATATCATCCCGCTTAAACTCACGGCCGGTCAGTCTTTCCTCTTCCATCTCTTCACCTCCAATAATCTGGTACTGCCTCTAAGCTTTTTGAAAAATGCCTGTCCTGTAAACAAAAGACCAGAGATAATTCTATATATCCTACAGACCATCGTCCTAAAGCCTTGTTAACAAAACCAGGAGCCTTAAAAAAGGCTCCCGATATTTTTCAATGCATCTTTTATAATCTGTTCCACGGGCTTTTCGTTATCGAAAACACAGGATACGGCACGGCTGGCCTCCTGGGAGGAATAGCCCAGCATAACCAAAGCGCTGATGGCTTCTGAAACGCGATTATCCTTATAGCTAGTTTGTTCGGGTATGTCACACTTAAGCTGCGGAACCTCCTGATATTCCTTCTTAAGCTTATCCTTAAGCTCCAGAATGATGCGCAGGGCCGTTTTCTTGCCAATTCCCGGTGCCTTTGTAAACTTGTCGGCATCCTCGGTTAAAACAGCCAAGCCAAACTGTGAGGGCTGTATATTGGATACCAGCGAAAGCGCAGCCTTTGGTCCTATGCCTGATACCGTAATGAGTTGTTCAAACATTTTGAGCTCTTCCTCAGTTAAAAAGCCATACAGAGCCTGAATGTCCTCACGTACATAAAAATGTGTATAAACCTTGATTTCACTGCCGGAAGCCTGGCATGAACATAGCGCACTTGCGGTTGTAAAAACCTTATACCCCACACCATGAACATCTACAATCAGGCTGTCGACATTTTTTCTTTCCAGAGTTCCCTTTAAATAAGCAAACACAATCAGTCACCGTTTCCCGTATAGGGGTAATCCTTTATGCCAAGCTTGGCCTGGAGCTCTTCTACCAGCACCCTATAAGCTTCAATTTCTTCCCTGAGTTCTTTAAGAAGTTCATCCTTGACTCTGATTACCTCAATAAGCTCTTCCTTTGTCATTTGAGAAACATTCACCATTGAATAATCCCTGACCTTTCATATTTTTTGGTAGAAAAAAGTATCAATCGGCTTGAATTCAAACTTTTGATAATTCATGATCTGCTCCGTGCTACCAATGAAAAGTACTCCGTTTTTTGCAAGGGATTTACTGAATTCCATGAAGATATAGTCCTTGGCTTCCTCTGTGAAATAAATCAGCACATTACGGCAAAGAATGATGTCCATTCCCTTTGGATAAGGCTCCCGTAAAAGGTTGAGCTGCTTGAACTGCACACATTTTCTAACCTTCTCAGAGAGCTGATAGACATCGTCACTGATTTTGGTAAAATGCTTATCCAAATACTCCTTAGGCAGCTCCTTCAAGCTTCTTGAAGGATAGATGCCTGTTTTAGCCTTCAGCATGGCTTCATTGTCGATATCAGTTGCCAGTATGCTGATCTTTTCAAGCGGAAGAAATTTGTTGAGAATCATCACAACCGTGTAGGGCTCATCACCCGTCGAACAGGCCGAGCTCCAGATTTTAACCTCGGAGAGATTGTTCTTATGCTTTGCAATCTCAGGGATGATTTTCTTCTCAAACAAATCCCATTGGTTTGGATTTCGGTAGAATTCCGAAACATTAATGGTCAGATAGTTGATGAAGGTGTTATAAAGCTCCTTGTTAACCTTGATTTCCTCTAAAAAGGCGCAATACGTTGTAAAACCATACTTCTCAACAAGAGAGGTTATACGGCGCTTCATCTGTTTTTCTTTATATAGGTTTAAATCGATGAAGGAAAGGTTAAAAAATTTTGTTTTAAATAACTCGTAGTCATCAAACCTGTCCATCAAACCCCACCTTAAAAACCTTTTATACACAAGAGCAAGACCGGAAAATCAACCGGTCTTGCTTATTCAATACCCTTTCACACTATTGCGAAAACAAATCTTTAATTATTTCTTGTCCATGGCGTCCCCAATGGTATTGGTCATGGTTTCAGTATGCTCGCTGGGAGCATCCTCGCCGGCCTCTTCGGAAACTTCACCCTCACGAACGGGATCAATGGGCTTTACTTCCTTAATGGACAGGCTGATTTTCTTAAGCTCGGAGTTAACCTCCATGACCTTCATTTCGACCTTCTGACCAACAGTCAGCACTTCATCAGGCCTGCCGATGCGAACGCTGGAGATCTGTGAGATGTGAACAAGGCCTTCAACGCCTTCTTCAAGCTCAACAAATACACCGAAGGGAACCATTCTGAGAACGGTACCGGTCACGACATCGCCGGAATGATATTTTTCCTCGATATTGAACCAGGGATTGTCCTCAGCCTTTCTGTAGCCGAGAGAAATCTTCTTCTTTTCTCTGTCAAAGTTTGTGACGCGAACCTTCACGGTGTCTCCGACCTTGAGAACCTTTGAAGGATCCTCGATCTTTTTCCATGAGAGCTCAGAGATATGAATGAGACCGTCTACGCCGCCAAGATCAACGAATACGCCGAACTTAGTGAGGCTCTTAACGGTACCTGTATATTCCTTGCCAACCTCAACATCACTCCAGAAGGACTCGGATTTCTGCGCTCTTTCTTCTTCAAGTAGGCTGCGGCAGGAACCGATGATGCGTCTTCTGTTTGCCATTTCGGTAATAACGAGCTTAACCTTTTTGCCTTGGAAGGGAGCTAAATCCTTGATGAAACGGTCGCTGAGCTGAGAAGCAGGAATAAAGATGCGAACACCTTTAAAATCAGCTACTGCTCCGCCTTTGACGATTTCCTTAATGACAGCTTCGATAGGGGTATTGCTCTTGAAGGCCTCTTCGGCGATCTCGAAGCCGCGGATGGAATCTACCTTCTTCTTTGAAAGGGAGACATTGCCTTCACCATCATTTACCCTAACGACAAGGGCTTCAATTTCTTTTCCGGTCTTTAAATCCTTTTCAGGGTCAAAATCAGGATCGTCGATGAATTCGTCCATCGGAATGAGGCCGTCTGCCTTGTAGCCCAAATCCACGAATACGTCATTGTTATTGTATCCGATAATTTTTCCCTTAACGACTTCGTTGGCCTTGAGTTCAGTAAACGTCGCTTCCAGTGCTTTGCTGAAGTCAAAATCGCCATCATTCCTGTTCATCATGTCTTCCATGTGAAAAATAACCTCCTTGATTACCGCCTCTGGTGTTGATGCTCCCGCGGTAATCCCAACTGTTTTCACTTTTTTATCGAGAAGAGGTAACTCATCCGCTGTTTCTACAAGATATGTGTCGGAACAATTTTCCAAACAAATCTCATATAATTTCCGCGTATTTGAGCTGTTCTTTCCCCCTATAACGACCATGGCATCAACGTTACGGGACAGTTCGGCAGCCTCGGATTGTCTCTGCACAGTCGCATTACATATTGTATCAAATTTTAAAACGAATGCAAACTTTTTCTTTAAACTATCGCAAATATCCTCGTATTTTGCACGCTTAAATGTCGTTTGAGCAACGACGCTTGCTTTTTCATCCGAATAGGAAAGCTTTTCAACGTCTTCTTCATCCGATACAATCACAGCTTTTCCCGCACACCAGCCATTTATTCCAATGACCTCGGGATGCTGCGGATCGCCCACGATGACAATACGGTCGCCCTCTTCGGACTGTGCTTTTACAATTTCGTGGATGCGCTTGACGTAAGGGCAGGTTGCATCAAGCACCGTAACATCAAGCGCGTTGAGCTCTTCATAAGTACTCTTCCCAATTCCGTGCGCTCTTATGATGACGCAGTCCCCTGATTTAAGCCCCTCAAGGTTTTTTATAGAATGTATCCCCTTGTTTTCAAGTTCTTCGATAACCTGATGATTATGAATGAGCTCGCCGAAGGTGTAGACATTACCGTTATAATTAAGATCAAAAGCCGTTTTGACTGCTTTATCGACACCAAAGCAGAATCCCGCGTATTTGGCGCGCTTGATTTCCATTTGACCACCGCAATTCCTGTTTTATTGTCCTATTAATGCATAAATCTTATCCATGATATCCTGAGTAATCTCAACAAGCTCATCCTTACCGGGGTGCTCCTCTTCGGTGGTGCGCTTGATCATGAAGGGCTCGCCCACAATAATTTCAACCTTTGAAAAGGGCTTGATGCGTCCGCCGATTCCAATAGGAACAATAGGGGCGTTGGTGTGGACAGCTAAAAGCGCAGCTCCCGCCTTGCGTTTTTTGGGGTCCTTTTTCGGTGTTCGGGTTCCTTCGGGGAAAACGCCAACGATTTTTCCCTCTTGAAGAAGGCGGAATGCGGTTTTGACAGATCCAACATCCCCTTTGCCCCGGCTCACAGGAAAAGCTCCTACCCCTCTTAAAAGGAAGGCTACAATTGGATTCTTAAAAAGCTCAACCTTGGCCATATAATGTATGGGTCTTTTGACCTTGTAGGCAATAAGAAACATATCAAGGGCCGTGGGGTGATTGGCATAGATAAGAACAGGGCCTGTTTTCGGTATATTCTGGCTTCCAATCATCTTGACGCGATAAAAAAGAGTAAAGTAGAGCCAAAAGATAAACTGTCCAACGCGATAAAGCATTTATTTGTCACCTTTACTTCTGATTATTTTAAGCATTTCTTCCACAGCCTCTTCAATAGAATAACTGCTTGTATCCAAAAGGACGGCATCATCGGCCTGTCTCAATGGTGAGGCTTGACGATGGCTGTCATTGTAATCACGTGTTTCGATCTCTTTGACAAGCTCATCAAAGGTTTTGGTGAGCAAGCCCTTTTCCTTGAGCTCCTCAAAGCGCCTTCTTGCCCGCTCCTGAACCGAAGCCGTGAGAAATATTTTTATCTGCGCGTCGGGAAGGACATGGGTTCCTATATCTCGTCCATCCATGACCACGCTGTTATTGCTCGCAAGCTTTTGCTGGAGCTCCACCATTTTGACTCTGACCGAAGGGAAGGCGGATACATTGGAAGCCCCCATGGAAACCTCATCAGTACGAATCTTGCCCGAGACGTCTTCCCCGTCCAGAATCACCTTTTGTGCCCCATCTTTGTAGGCTATGTCAATGTGAATGTCAGATACAAGCGCCGTCACCCTTTCCTCATCCTTGGTATCAATGCCAAGGCGAATGGCTTTAAGTGCCAGCGCACGATACATGGC
>JAOABT010000083.1 GCA_026418215.1 Clostridia bacterium
GAATTTGAAGACTACACATGATGTTTCGTACACTGTTCAATTTTCAATGTCCATCGCCTAGACTGAATCAATCATGGTTATGATTTTTTCAGTTTTACTGGCTTTCTGCCTCGCTTCTGAGCTCTTGCAAACTCATCAGCGCGGAATTTTATTGTATCACATCCGTTGTCGCTTTGTCAACATCTTTTCGACTCTTTTCGAGCTTTAATTTTATTGATCCTCGCTTGCTCAGCCATTCTAGCGTTGCACAACGGCGGATATTCAGTTTATCACCTACCGGATCATCTGTCAAGTACTAAGTCCGACAATTTATGATGCAAATTGCAGATATTTATCTGACAACTCACTGCGTGAATCCCAGACATTCGAGCTTATTTGCTCTCGTACTTGCCATGCTCTCACGGCGGAAGACCATCATACCATGGTTAAGGCTGCTTTGTCAAACGCCTTATTCTTCCATTTCCTCTCCGTCTCAAGAAGCTTCGGAATGCTTTAACATCCCTTATCACTTCTAACATCGCGCTGCCTTGAAGGCCTCGCTCAACGGCGGAAACTCAGTTTACCACGGGTAGGACCCCTTTGTCAAAGTCCTTATTCTTCCAAAGGCTATATGAAAAAGAGTCAAATAGCATGCAGGGCATGACCTTATTATGCCCTCTATACAACAATTTATAACCTATTTTAAGGGGGGTATACAGCCCTTTGGGATACCCCTCTTAAGCATATCCTCCTTCCTTTGTTTTATTTAAGATATGGAGGTAACGTAGAATTGCAAATAGTCGTGATATCCTATGACTACTGTCATGTAAAAGATAATCATTAGGGTGTCTGCTCTAACTACTCTCCAGGCTGCCAATTAGATACAATAGAAAAAGTTTGGAGGCAACCCTATGGTACGTACATTCTACAAAATACTCTTTTCATTGTTTATCGTGATACTCCTATCACCTGTACCGTCCTTTGCCTGTACGGAAGTTAAGATTTCAGACTGTGAAAGTGCTCTCTTTGGTATTGGCTAGACAAAGATACTTAGGTCTGGTTCCTCCCTAAAGATGAAGGCAAGCTTGGACGAGTCTATTTTGGCTTTGAAAGTAAATTGCTTTGGTATTCCAGTCCTCGTTGTTGCCGAAATAAGCATTTTGTGAAACGGCAATTCTCGAAATCGTGCAGGCATATGCAGGCATGATCAATAATAAGGAAAAGGAGAATAGCACGAATATAAATCTAAGCCCTTTTTTCATTTCAATCCCTCCATCACTACTGCCCCTATCATAGCGTCTGTTTCAAAGTGAATGAAGTACTTAAAGAAGCAGACAATTTTTTAGTCACTTTGACAAGGATTTGACCGGGCTCAAAGCAAGAATGGTGAGAGGTGAATAATATAGCTGTCATGCATACTAAATGGGATATAGGAAGAGAGGCCGTGTATGGGCGCACCAAAGTGAAAAGAAGCCGGCTCCTTCCGAAGCCAGCTTCTTTCAAAGAAATCAATTTTATAGGGTCTATTATTCAGCCTTAGCTGCTCTCTTGTAAGTCTCAAGTCTTTCCTTGGCATTTGCCTCGGCAGCCTTAAAGAGCTCATCAGCAACATCCGGGAAGGTCTGCTTCAGGGAGGTGTAACGTACTTCGGCGTTGATGAAGTCCTGGAAGCTTCCGGTAGGATCCTTGGAATCCAATACGAAAGGATTCTTGCCCTGATCCTTGAGCTCAGGAACATAACGCCACAGGTGCCAATAACCAGACTCTACGGCCTGCTTTTCTCTGGTCTGTGTACGGGCCATACCGCCCTTGATACCGTGGTTGACGCAAGGAGCGTAGCAAATGATGAGAGAAGGACCCTTGTGTGCTTCAGCTTCCATGATAGCCTTCATGAACTGGTTCATGTTGGCGCCCATAGCAACCTGTGCAACGTAGACATAGCCGTAGGTGGCTGCGATCATACCGAGGTCCTTCTTCTTGATGCGCTTGCCCGCAGCAGCGAACTTAGCAACAGCTGCAACAGGGGTGGACTTGGAAGCCTGACCGACGGTATTGGAGTAGATTTCGGTGTCGAATACAAGAACGTTGACATCCTCACCGGAAGCAAGCACGTGGTCAAGTCCGCCGTAACCGATGTCATAAGCCCATCCGTCGCCACCGACGATCCACTGGGACTTCTTGATGAAGTAATCGCGCTTCTTGTTGATGTCTTCGACAAGCTTAGCGCATTCGTCACAACCGGGCTTGAATGCGTCAAGAGCAGCAACAAGAGCCTTAGAAGCCTTCTTGGAGCCTTCAGCATCTTCCATGGTGGCAATCCAGTTTTCAGCAGCTGCCTTGAACTCATCGGTAACACCAAGAGCGATAAGGCTGTTCAAGTTCATGGCGATGTTTTCACGGATCTGCTTCACGCCGAGTACCATACCTAAGCCGAATTCTGCATTATCCTCGAAGAGGGAGTTGGCCCATGCGGGACCCTTTCCTTCTGCATTGGTGGTGTAAACGGTTGCAGGTGCGGAACCACTCCAAATAGAGGAGCATCCGGTTGCGTTGGCAATCATCATACGATCACCGAAGAGCTGTGTGATGACCTTGAGGTATGCGGTTTCACCACAGCCTGCGCAAGCGCCGGAGAACTCAAG
>JAOABT010000184.1 GCA_026418215.1 Clostridia bacterium
ATGTAGATGATGATATAGCCCGTTGTCTCCATGCCGCTGTCAGTATAGATGTCGAGCACCTTTCCTAGAATCAGCGTCACGATAGTTGCCGCCAGCAGGCAGTAGGATTCCCTTTGACCAAAGTATTTTCCACGGATGTTGGGAGGGACAAAGCTGACGTACATGTTGGAGATTGCGGGGTTGACAAAGGATACGGCCAGATAGGATACAAAAAACATGCCTCCGGCCACCCAGAGCTTGGCGTTGACGCCGATTGGGAGGAATGGGGCGAAAATGAGCAGGGTCAACAGCACCCTGTGAACCATTGAGCCGATGGTGATAATGGTCTTTCTGTAGGGGAGGCTCTCCAAGACAATAGGTGAAAGGAACTGAATGACTGCCGCAAGCACGGGGATGGCGATAATGTAGCCGCACACCGTGTCATTGGCGCCCATGTACTTTAAAAGGCCAACCAGGAAAGCACCGCTGGTCAGGTTGAAGATTATCCTGGCTGACGCACCTTCAACAATCCCAAGAAAGCGGTTTTTCTCGAGCATTTTTTCAGAAGGTATCTCTCTTTGTTGTGAAGGCATTCACTTCTAACCTCTTTATGCTTGACTTTATAGCTTGAGAAACTGTTCGATATTGAGTGTGAATACGGTTGCGCCCCCGACGTTGACTTCAATGGGCATGGCCATATTGAAGGCCCCGAAGCTGCCCGGGAGCTTTTCAGGAGCGATCATGCGGCGTCTGGATTTACAGGTGTCGCCGATGATGCCTAATGCGCGGTCAACCTTGGTGTCGTCGGTGGCAATCAGAAAGGTGGTGTTTCCGCTCTTCAAAAAGCCGCCGCTGGAGCAGAGCTTTGTTGTGCCGAAGCCTTCGCGGTTCAGATTGTCAGCCAGAATATTACTGTCCTCATCACTCACAATAGCAAATAAAAGCTTCATGAACAAATCCCCCTTGGCATTATGCTAATAACGAATATTTATCCTCATTATACGGGATTAAAACCGCCTATTCAATTATATTGTTCTTCCCCTTTGTTAATCCCACTCTTTCGAGAGGCTTTTCCCACGGGATTTCCGGAAGGGTGATGACCTTGTCCTGCAAGTGCCCTAGATGTGAGGCGCCCGAGGTAAAGGCGAAGGTCAGCTCGTAGGCCCATAGCGCCTGCCATTTTACACCCAGAGAACGATTAATGTCATTGCTTCCATATTTGCCGTCGCCTACAAGAGGATGGCCCATATAGGCTAGGTGGGCTCGGATTTGATGGGTTTTTCCTGTCACAAGCTCAACTTGAAGGAGGGAGAACCTGCCCAGATCCTTAAGCACCCGGTATCTGGTAATGATGGGCTCGCTTCCGCGGACCTGACGGTCATAGATATAGACCTGGCTTTTATGGCTATCTTTTTTCAAGTAGGCCCTAAGCTCGGCC
>JAOABT010000320.1 GCA_026418215.1 Clostridia bacterium
ATATTCAGAAGTGTACTTTTGCCCGATCCGCTTGGTCCCAGAATGACGGTGATCCTGCCCTTCTCAATCTCGAAGGTGGCATCCTTGACTGCTGTTACGGGAATTTTATCAGAGTCGTAAATTTTGGTTAGGCTTTTTGCAGAAATTAGGGTTTGGGGGGATGGAATCTGTGTCATAATCATACCTCCATTTGATTTCCCTCGCTCAAAGGCCAGGCAAAAATATTAAAAATCCACTGAATCACGGCGGGTCAGTTCAATCGGAGAGACCCGAGGAGGCGTCCCAGCTCAGGCCCTTAGACTTTATAAGTCTTCTTTTGGAAGCGTCCTTCCAAGAAGACTCCTGATCCGGATAAATAAAAAAAGCCTGCGGGACAAAACGCTTTTTGGTTCGTCCCACAGGCTTAACTTCCTGCTGCCTTATACGGCCCGGTCATCTGTAAACAGATACCTGATCGGTCGCATGATTCAATTTACTCCCATAATATTCTAGTCTAGCCTAAAATGTCAATACGTTTTTCTAATCTTTTTCTATGCTATTTATCATTTAATACTAATTGACAAGCAATATTATACAATGTATAGTATAGACAGAAGTTTAAAATTCCTAAAGCTTAAAGGGAGTGCTGATATGAAAAGCTATGTATGTATCACAGGGGGCGCAGGCGGATTAGGAAAGGCTTTTGCAGTGGAATGTGCAAGCCGGGGCTATGACATTTTCCTTACGGATACCCGCGAGGATGCCCTTAGTACCATCGCTGAAGGCATCCGAAACACCTACGGCACCAAGGTTTTATATGAGGTCTGCGACCTGACCGATGCAGATTCGAGAACAAGGCTGTTTACGGCGATTGAGCAAAAGGGTTATCAGTTCTGGAGCTTAATCAATGTCGCCGGAGTTGATTTCGAGGGCACCTTCTTTGAAAAGAGCCGAGAAGAGATTAGAACCATCTTGAGACTCAACATTGAGGCAAACCTTGAAATGACTCACGAAATTCTAAGGTTCAGAAACAAGGGGAGAACCTTTCGGCTTATTAATGTGGCCAGCATGGCAGCCTACTATCCGATTCCGATCAAGGCGACCTATGCAGCATCAAAACGGTTTTTGCTGAACTTCTCACTAGCCATACGCGAAGAGCTTAAAGCCTATGGAGGAACAGTAACGACGCTTTGCCCGGGAGGTATGCCCACCAATGCGCTGGTCATCAAATGTATAGACGCCCAGGGCTTTATGGGAAGAGTTACAACCAATAATGTGGGCTTCGTTGCGGCTAATACGCTGGACCGTGCACTGAAGGGCAAAGCGGTCTATATCCCCGGAGCTGCTAATAGGCTTTTAAGGCTTTTGGGCAGGCTGGTGCCTCAGACCTTTATCGCCAGGTCCCTGGCAGCCCGTTGGAGAAGTGCCTTTAAGAAGAGCCACGGCGTCCCTGCCACTTAATGGTTAACCGAAAGGAAGAATGAAGTATGGGTATCGAATTGAATAATAAAACCGTTGTACTGACAGGAGCCACATCCGGAATTGGACTCGCTACGGCGGAGGAGCTTTGCCGCCGAGGGGCCTGGCTTATTGGGGTAGGAAGAGCCCCCGAAAACTGTGAAAAGATACAGAATGATCTATTGAAAAGGTTTCCTTACACCAAGGTACGTTATATCGCCGCAGATTTATCTTCTCTCAAAAACATCCGTAGGCTGTCAGAGGACATTGATGCCGTTTTATCTGAATGGGGGCAGAAGCAGCTTGATGTCCTCATTAACAATGCCGGCACCTTTACGAGCTGGTTCATGTCTTCGGCGGAAGGCTTTGAAATGCAGCTCGCAGTTAACCATCTGGCCCCGTTCTTGCTTACGCATCTTTTAATGCCCCGGCTGAAAAATGCCCCTGACGGCCGGGTTATCACCGTGAGCTCCGGCTCTCATTACCACACCCGGATGCATTGGAAGGACCTTTCGCTTAGAAAGCACTATAACTGCTTATTAGCCTACAAGCAGTCCAAGCTTGCCAATGTGCTTTTTTCCTATGAGCTCAAGCGTAAATCAGGTCTGTCGGTGTTTGCCGCCGATCCGGGTCTGGTCAACACAGAGATGGGGTTGAAGCATACCTCGGGCCTAGCAAGGCTTGTTTGGAGCATTCGGAAAAACAGCGGTGAAAGGCCTTGCGACGCTGCCTTTGGTATTGTCTACCTGGCTGGTGAAAAAATGCTCAGGGGCTCTAGAGATGTCTATTACAAGGCTTGTAAGCCCAAGAAACCAAATCCGAACGCCACAAAGGATGAAAACGCCAAAAGGCTTTGGCAGATGTCGGAAACCATGTGCGGCCTGCGTTCCGAATACTATGGCCTATAAAAGTCATAATAAGCTTAATGAGACATAAAAGAGAGTGGGGGTGACAGCGTGGAGATTTTTTTGGCGCTATTTGG
>JAOABT010000337.1 GCA_026418215.1 Clostridia bacterium
CTAGGTCGCTCGTCGGCAGCGTCAGATGTGTATAAGAGACAGCTTCACCTTGCCGTAAACACCGGGAACGCTCAGGCAGCCCTCTATTTCAATCTGCTCGCCTTCCTGCTCCACGATGACTGGGTTCACGATTTCAAGTAAGCCCTCACCAACGTCGATAACAACGACTCTTTTGAGTATGCCCACCTGAGGGGCTGCCAAGCCTACGCCGTTTCCGCAATTATAAAGCGTGTCCTGCATATCATCCAGTAAATCGATGATGCGGTCATTAATCTCTTTGACTTCCTTACTCTTCTTCTTGAGAACCTCGTCACCTTTTTGTACGATATTTCTGATTGCCATTCCTAATTCTCCTTGTCCTTGACTCTTTTTACATTATATCATGCTTGGAGGATCAATATCCACCGTGATATCGGTCTCTCGGCATTTGAGCTTTGGGAAGCGGTCGAGCGCTTCGTTCATAAGCTGTACAAGCCTGTTAATCGAAGGATGCTTGATGATGAGCCTCCATCGTGCTCTGTTTCTTATCATGAAAATAGGTGCAGGCAGGATACCGGAGCATAAGAAGCCCTGTTCTCTTTCTATTTGCTCATTGAGGCTTTGCTGAAGGTTGACCAGGCTGTTTTGAGCCTGGTGAGCCTCTTCTCCTGACACAATCACTACAGCAATATGGTAAAAGGGCGGTGCCAAAAGCTCCTTCCTCATAGAAATCTCTTTTTCATAGAAGGCCTCATAATCCTGTTTTACAGCCGTCTGCAAGGCGTAGTCATCAATATTGTAGGCCTGAAGAATGACACGGCCCGGCTTTTGACCGCGTCCTGCACGTCCCGCAGCCTGGGTGACCAGCTGGAAGGTTCTTTCGGAAGCTCGGTAATCACTATTGAAGAGTGATGCGTCAGCGGCCAGAATGCCTACCAAGGTCACATTAGGAAAATCATGTCCCTTGGCCACCATCTGGGTTCCGATCAATACATCTGCTTCATGTCTCCGAAAAGCCTCCAAAAGCTTCTGGTGCCCCTGCTTTCCCGACGTGGTATCCAAATCCATTCGGATCACTCTAAAACCTTCGGGATGATGCTGCAATTCTTCTGCACCGAGTTGCGTTCCTGTTACAAAGGCGTTGATGTTCACGTTCTGGCATCTTGGGCATTGCTGAGGCGTGCGCTCCGTATAGCCGCAGTAATGGCAGGTTGCCTGCCGATGATGGGCATGAACAGTAAGTGAAACACTGCAATGGGGGCATTTCAAGACATAGCCGCATTCACGGCATAGCAGGAATGAGGCGTATCCTCTTCGATTGAGGAAAAGAATGCTCTGCTCGCCACCCTTTTTAGCTTTTACAAGTTCTTGCTCAAGACGGCGGCTGAACACGCTTCGGTTGCCTTCTTTAAGCTCTTCTCTCAGATCGACTACCGTTACGGCCGGCAGAGGCATCTCATTGGGGCGAGACTTCAACACCTGGAGATCAATTTTTCCGTTCAACGCCCGGTAATAGGTTTCGACGGTAGGTGTGGCTGAGCCGAGCAGCAATAAGGCTCCATGCAGGTTGCAGCGTGCACGTGCAACCTGCCGGGCGTCATATTTGGGCGTATTTTCCGATTTATAGGTGAGCTCATGTTCTTCGTCGACAATGATGATGCCAATGTCGGTGAGAGGTGAAAAAACGGCAGAACGCGCACCTATAACAACATTGACCTCTTTGTTTTTTATTTTTCGCCACTGGTCAAAACGCTCTCCCTGAGAAAGCCGGCTGTGCTGAATAGCCACCTTGTCTCCGAAGCGGTTTAGAAACCGGCTTGTCATCTGAGGTGTAAGCGCTATTTCTGGGACAAGGACGATGGCAGTTTTCCCTCTTTGAATGACCTCTTCAATAAGGCGAAGGTAGATTTCAGTTTTCCCGCTGCCCGTTATACCGTTTACGAGCATTTCATTGAGCTTGTTTTCATTAAGATATTTCTTACCCTGTTCGACAACCCGATGCTGCTCCATGGTTAAGCTGGGAGGGTTATCCTTCACTATCTCTAAATACTCAAAGGGATTACGCTCTACCTCAAGCTCGGTATAGGCAAGCCAGCCCTTCTTGACCATTGTTCGGATGACCCCGTGGGACACCCCTGCAATAAGGAGAATATCCTGGAGCGAGCAAACACCCTCGGAAAACAAGACCTCCATGACACGAATCGTTTGAATGGTCTTGATTTTTCCTTCCTCGATCAGAGCATCAAATTCTTCCTTTTCAATAATGGGAATAACAGCCTTAACGGTTTTTTCATTAATTTTCTGCTCAAAGCTGTCAAGTAGACGTATATAGCCTTTTTGGACGAGAGTGTCAAATACCAGGCGCTCCTCTTCTCCATTTTGCTCTTTCACTGGAAACAATTCATCGGATGCCAGCATTCTTTCCAAAAGAGACCTTTCGGAGGTGTTAATTTCGGTGGGAAGCTCTGAAACTTGTAATTCCGCATATTTCTGCCTTTTTAGGTTGATACCTGCCGGAACCATGCAACGTATCGCATCTCCGAACGTGCAAAAATATCGTGTTTTCATCCATTCAGCCAACTTGATCATTTCAGACAGCAGCAAGGGCTGTTCGTCTACAAGCTCGGCGATTTCTTTCAATTTATGGGCATGCTCAACCTCTTCTATTTTGATAATCCAGGCAGACTTAAGCTTGTTACCGCGCCCAAAAGGAACCAAAACACGCACGCCAGGCTGTGCCTTAAACACGTCTTCTGCTTTGAGCCTATAGCTGTAGAGCTTATCATAGCTTCTGGTTGCCTCGGAAATGGCAACGGATGCAACGAGCATGAACATGACCCCCGAAATAAAGTTAAAGGCGAGGATAACTCCCCGCCTTCTTAGTTTACATGCTATTGTCTTTTTAGTCAAAAGAGGCTTATAGACGCCAAACAGAAAATGAGAGGAACTAAAAGCCCCCTCATCTTATATTTAACAGGAATACTCCTTGTTTACATATTCGGGTATACCGCTGATGTCGCCATTAACGGCACATACAAAACGTGTTTCAAATTTTTCTGCGATAGTCTTCAGTTTATCAAAGAAGTCTGGATAGAGATCCTGTGTAGCCCCATATTTATCCAGTCCATCAATGAAGATCGCTTTTATATCATAATCCTCGGCAATGAGTCCACACACAAAGGCTAATAATTGATCAAGCTTGGAAATGGGGAAATCTGAAATGTTCACATACCTTATTTCATGCCGCAAGTCTGTAACCAGGGAGTTGTCTCGATTGATAAAAACGATGTCGCCTCCGCATTCTGCCAGCATCGTATTAGCACTTGCAATGAGGTATTTTGTTTTTCCTATACCCTTGTTTCCATAAACAACCTTTATCATGGGTATCGATCCCCTTTCTCATTCCTTCTTATTGTTGTTTTCCTTGACAACTTCCATTTTGGAGACAGAGACTTCGTAGGCAACTCTTTCCTCAACTTCGTCTTCAGAAAGCTTTTTCTGGTAAACACGGCTTTGGATGCGTCCCCAAACGCGAATGTTATCCCCTATTTCAAAGCTTCCGGCAAACTTGGCGTTTCTACCCCATGCAATGCAGGGTATGTAGTCCGATTTGTTATAGGCTCTGTTGACGGCAAGCAGTATATCCGCAATCTCCCTGCCAAATGGTGTTGTCCTGTACATGGGCTTTCGGCATACGTATCCATTAAGACAGATTTGGTTCGGATTCTTATGCGTCACCTCCTCTTGGAAGACTTCAATCTCGCGCGCAAAAACTGTCAGCATGAGTTTATGACCACTATTGCTGTTGAAATTATTATACGATCTGAATTGCCCCTCCACAGACAGGTAAAGGGTATCTACTACATTTTCAGGACGAACCAGTCGCTCGGAAAACATAACGGGAATATTATCGTAGGTATCACTCAAGCGAGGCACCTGCAAATAGACTATGTAAAATCCTTCCCCATACACTTCGTGGCTGAATTCCGGACTGGAAACAACCCGACCGGACACACTTACACTGTTGTTATCTAAAGCTGTATTTCCGGACATCTGACACCCCAACTCCTCTCAAAGTCTTTGGTATTTATCGAACATGCTGCTGATAATAATTATTCAGCATGCTGTCCGTTTAGAATCGTTCTTTTCTCTCTAGGTTTATTAATCCCCCCGGTGGTTTTATCGGCTTTATTTCATTATACCAAAATCATACTGGAAAATTAATTCTGTATTATATATTTCACCAAATATATCTGAGCTTAAACATATTTTTGTTAAATAAAAGTAACATACGTATTTTGTTGATTTATATTATACTGTCATACTGATTTCTCTTAATTCATGCAGCCTATTTCATCTGTTGATAGGATATTCTGTTTTAGATGAGAAGCTGTTTCCTAACAAACAATCTCATGCCACCAAAATAAACAAATAAATAACGCTGCAACCTTGGCCGGCTTGTAACAACCTTAAGCAAACCATAGGTGCAGCGTATAAAATACAAGAAGATTGACAAAGCTTCATTATTCTCGCATCTGGCGTCCATCATAACGGATTTTGTAGTGGTCCTTCAATAAAAGATCCGAAACAGTAATACAGCTGTAGCCGTTCTTGGTCAGGTTTTCAAGAATACGTGGCAATACCTCTTGCGTGTGAAGGGTATCGTTGTGGAACAAAATAATGGAACCCGTATTGACGCCTTTAATAACACGCTGGTAAATATTCTCTGATGAAAGGTTCTGTTTCCAGTCAAGAGAATCGACATCCCATTGTATGATTTCATAGTTCATCCTTCTCGAAACCTTTACCGTTGTGCTATTGTATTCCCCATAGGGCGGCCTGAACAGTGTGATTCTTGCTCCTGAAAGCTTTTCAAGCACTTCTGTGCACCGGGTAATCTCTTCCTCAATCTTGGCCTCAGGTATTTGTGCCATGTGCTGGTGCGAATACCCGTGATTAGCAATCTCATGCCCGCGTGAAGCAATGAGCTTGACGGTTTCGGGGTATTTTTCTGCCCATAGCCCCACAATGAAGAATGTTGCTTTGGCTTGGAATTTATCCAGTGAATCCAATATATTGGGAATATCATCGGCTCCCCAGGCGCAATCAAAGGTTATGGCACATTTCTTGCCATCCGAGTCTACCGAATAGATGGGAATATCCTCTCGAAAATGCCCCGTGACCTGCGAAACATAACGTTGTGTAAGAAACGCATTTACGCCTATAAACAGCAAAGCAATGGCAATCAGAATAACGG
>JAOABT010000363.1 GCA_026418215.1 Clostridia bacterium
CCCTGGTAGCCGCCTGGACGGTTGCCTTGGTAGCCGCCTGGACGGTTGCCTTGGTAGCCGCCTTCACGGTTGCCTTGGTAGCCGCCGGCGGGACGATTACCCTGGTAGCCACCGCTTGTGCCTTCGCGGTTGCCTTGATAACCACCTTGGCGCTGGCCTTGGTAACCACCGCCTGCGCCCTCGCGCGGCCTGAAGCCATCCTGGCGCTGACCCTGATAACCACCCTCGCGATTACCCTGATAACCGCCCTCACGATTACCCTGATAACCGCCCTCGCGATTACCTTGATAACCGCCCTCGCGATTACCTTGATAACCGCTCTCGCGATTTCCCTGGTAGCCACCTTCGCGTCTTTGATTCTCAAAGCGCGGTGTCTGCTCGCGGGGCCTCGGAGCCTCCTGCGGAGCCGTCTCCTCACGGGGCTTTTCCTGCTGCTCCGCGCGTGCCGCCGGAGCCTTTGGAGCTTCCTCCGTTTGAACCGAAGGAGTCTCAACCTTTGTTGCCTGCACAGCGGGTGCGGGTTTTTCAGCCTGTGCCTGCTCAAATTTCTCTTTAGCTTCTACATTAACCGGATTCTTTGCGACCTTCTCATCCTGTTCAGCCACCTGAACCTGTGGCTTTTCAAGCACAATACTTTCTTTCTGCATATTCTCCTGCTCTTTGACATTGCTGCCTTCCGCGTTGTTATCAGTTCTTTCTGGTTTATGAGCAACTTTCTTGATGCTCAGAATATCGTCAACAGGTTTCTTTGGCCTGTCAGCAGCATTATCAGCTTCTTTTCGGAGAAGCGGCTTGGCTTCTTCGACAGGTTCATCGGCTTCATTTTTGGATCTTTTTCGAATTCCCGAAATCATATTACTGTCTTTACCACGGGTGTATCCCGCCATAAGGCCGTCATTATTCTCAGCCGAGCGGACAAAGCTGGGCTTTTTGTCCTTCTTGTCCTTGGTCTCCTCAACCGGCAATTCATCGCGGATAATGACCTCAGTTTTTCTAATAATACGGGGGGCATTTTTCCTTGCCGTGTTATCCGCATGATCAGACTTGGACTCAGGACTGCCATGAGCGGCACCCGCATTATTCGGAGCATGTTTTACAATTCCGATATGCTTATACAGCTTCTCCAATTCGTCATCTTCTAAAGTCGTCATATGACTCTTCGGATGAATGCCTATCTCATCGAGTTTTTCCATGAGTCTCTTGCTGGTCACGTTCAGCTCCTTGGCAAGCTCATGTATTTTTGGTTTGTTCAATTAAAGCCACCCCCGTGTGCGGTATTGTTATTACTATTTTGTTCGATCAGTTCATGAATCCTATCTGAAAAGCCCTTGTCTGTGACGGCAAGCACCGAGAAGAAGGCTTTTCCCAGCATATGTCCGAGCTTCTCCTTTTCCCCAAAGGCTACCATGGGCACCTTGTGGGTGAAGCACGCAGTTTCTATCTTCTTTTTGGTATTGTCCGAGGCATCCAGCGTCACAAGAACCAGGTGGGCTTTACCCCGCCTGACAGCCTGTTCAGCCACTGATTCTCCCAAGGCCAATGCTCCTGCCTTGCGCGCAATTCCTAAAAATCCATAGATTCTATCTTCCGACATAGGCCTCCAATTGTTTGGTGATCTCCTCATAAACCTCATCGGGAATTTCACAGGAGAACTCTCGGCTTAAGCTTTTGGCTTTGCGGGCCTGTGAAAAGCATTCCATGCTTTTACAGATATACGCGCCGCGCCCGTTCTTTTTCCCGGTAGGATCAACGAAAATAACTCCCTCATTGTTCTTGACAATTCTCAAGAGCTCACGCTTATCCTTCATTTCCCGGCATCCCACGCATCGCCTCATGGGAACTTTCTTTGTTTTCATATCGTCTAAACCTCATAAAAGAGTGTGTTTACTGGTCTGCTTCCTGCTCAGCTTCCGCTGATGGCACACTGGTGTGGAAGAGCTGGGCCTCTAATTGATTCCTGAGCTGAGATTCGCTCTTGATATCAATTTTCCAGCCGGTCAGCTTGGCTGCAAGCCTTGCGTTTTGGCCTTCCTTACCGATGGCCAGTGAAAGCTGGAAGTCCGGAACCACCACGCGTGCAACCTTGGCTTCCTCATCGAGATCCACCTGCAGCACCTTGGCAGGGCTTAAGCTGGATGCAATGTACTCCTCAGCATTGTTGCTCCACTTGATAACATCAATCATTTCGCCCCTGAGCTCTTCAACAATGGCACGAATACGGCTTCCGCGCTGTCCTACGCAAGCACCTACAGGGTCCACATCCTCGTTGCGGGTATGGATGGCGATCTTTGTTCTGGAGCCGGCTTCACGGGCAATAGTCTTGATTTCCACGGTACCATCGGCAATTTCAGGAACCTCAAGCTCCAAAAGTCTTTTAACAAGGCCCGGATGGGTTCTGGAAACATAAATCTGAGGGCTCTTGTTGGTCTTCTTTACATTTATCACATAAACCTTGATACGGTCGTGAACATTGTACTTTTCACCCGGAGTCTGCTCGGAGGGCGGAAGAACCGCCTCGACACGGCCCAGGTCAATAATGATATTCTTCCTGTCATAACGGCTGATGACACCGTTCACAATATCTTCCTCACGGTTGGAGAATTCATCAAAAATGATGCCGCGTTCGGCCTCGCGGATACGCTGCATGACAACCTGCTTTGCGGTCTGAGCTGCTATACGGCCAAATTTTCTGGGGGTTACCTCAACCTCAACAATGTCTCCAATTTCAAAATCGGCACCGAAGCGCTTTGCTTGCTCAAGCGACATCTCTGTTGCCGTATCGGTGATTTCTTCGACAATTGTTTTTAGGGCATAGACGCGAACCTCGCCTGTGCTTCTCTCAATGTTGACTTCAACATTCTGAGCCGATCCGAAATTCCTTTTATACGCAGAAATTAATGCCTGTTCTATGGCATCAATTAATACATCTTTGTCAATGCCTCTTTCTTTTTCAAGTTGATCGAGGGCGTGAAGCAACTCAGCGCTCATCTCTTATACCTCCAGTATTAAAATTTAATAACTCTTTTCACTTTTGCAACTTGATCCATGGGGATAGTCAGGATTTCTTCTTTTTCTAGTTTGATGGAAAGATTTATGCCATCACAGGAAACAAGGTCGCCAACATAAGTCTTGGTGTTATTCAAGGCTTTGAACAGCTTGACCTCGACGGCGCTTCCTATGGCTTTCTCAAAATCTTTTGGCTTTTTAAGAGGGCGTTCAAGGCCCGGTGAAGAAACTTCAAGATAATAAGCGTGGGTGATTGGATCCTTTTCGTCGATGAGATCATTTAAAGGCCTGCTGACAGACTCGCAGTCGTCAAGAGTGATCCCGCCCGGCTTATCGATATAGACACGCAAGAAATAGCTCCCGCCTTCCTTGACAAATTCCACATCTACAAGCTCACAGCCTGCTTCTTCAACAATCGGAAGGGCTAGGGACGCCACTATTTCAGCTATGCTCGTTTTGGCCATTCATACCTCCGTATACAAATGCAAAGAGTGGGAATTCCCCACTCTTTGTGTAAAAAACGCATCGAACAGATTCATTCTAACACAAAGCCTCAACCCTGGCAACATTTTTTTCTAACGGTTCTGTGCTATAGAACGTGAGAAGAAAGGTTTTTAGGATTTTGGAACCGGTGCACTTAATATTATATGCCGTTCTATCAAAAAAATATAATTCTCATTTTATTACCCTGAAAACATCAATAACGCCATAAGTGACATGTATGGATATAATAGGTATAATAAGGGTCGGGAGGCAACCTCCTGTTTTTGTCAAAAAAGCACGCTGTTCAACGATTTGGAGGACTTATGGCGGCAGTTGGAATCATTGCAGAATACAACCCCCTGCACTCGGGACATGCCTATCATATGGAAAAAGCCCGGGAATTAACCTGCTCAGAAGCCGTAGTTTGCGTGCTCAGCAGTCATTTTGTTCAGATAGGCGAGCCGTCTGTGGTTTCTAAATGGGCCAGGACCAAGATGGCCCTAAAGTCCGGGGCTGATCTTGTGCTTGAGCTTCCATCAGCGCTATCCTGCGCATCGGCAGAGTATTTCGCCTCTGCTGGCATCAGGTTATTAAGCGCTCTTGGAGTGGTGGATTCGGTCTGCTTCGGAAGTGAAGAGGGCAACATCGGCCCGTTAGAGGAAGCCGCTGAGCTTCTCGCCTTTGAAAGCACAGAATTCAAGGCCCTTCTCAAGCAAGGGCTGGATCAGGGGCTCTCCTTCCCTATAGCGAGACAAAAGGCTGTAGAAAAATTATTAACCACCGCGAAAGGGTCTTCTGCTGCCCAAAACGCCCTTGATAAGCCAAACAACATCTTAGGCATTGAATACATCAAGGCTATTAAACGCTTCGGATCAAGCCTGAAACCAATAACGCTAGAGCGCAAGGGCCAGGGCTATAACAGCCTTAAAGAGGCTTCAGAATTCTCGAGTGCTTCGGCTATCAGGAAATTTTTACGTAAATATTCGGTTGGCTTAAACAGTCCCTCCTCTTTGCCAGAAGCAGCCTTCATCCGATCCAACATGCCTCAGTCCAGTATTGATGTACTTGCCGAGGAATGTACAGCCGGACGGGGACCGGTTTATTTGGAGGCTTTTGAGAGTTTGCTGTTCTATCTCATGAGAACGTTACCCGAAAGTGCTCTCGCTCAGCTGCCCTACATGGGTGAAGGCCTGGAAAACCGTCTCAAAAAAGCAGCCCTCAATAATACATGTGTTGAAGGACTTGTATCATCCGTAGTCTCAAGTCGTTACCCAGCCTCACGAGTAAGAAGAATCCTCTGTTCTCTGCTTATGGGTCTGCAGGCTGATTTTCTAGAAGAACTTAGAGGGGTTGGATACGTGCCCTACATTCGGGTCCTTGGCTTTAGCCCAAAGGGGCAGCACCTCTTATCCAAGATGCGTAAAACAGCCGAGTTGCCACTGATCATCAAACCTGCCAACTATCAAAAGCTTTTGGGAAGTACAGGTCAAAAACTTTTTGAACTTGAGGCCAGGGTAACCGACATTTATTCCCTGGCATCCACTCCAAGCGGTATCCCAAAAGGAGGGCTGGAATTCCGCTCCTCCCCAATTCTCTACCGCTCTGACGCCTTATAGCTCTTTCCATCTTTGCCTGTTTATGCTATAGTCGGGGCATACACCCTCATTGCCATTTCAATCTTTATATTATGAATGACATTAAAGGAGTCTATTGATCATGATTACCGTACATAACGGCACCACAGCCACCAAAGCCTATAAAGACAGCTTAAATGTACTTATGCAGGAGGTTTTTGGCTTCTCCTTCGAACCCTGGCATAATAGAAATTTCTGGAACCAAGATTATGAAAGCTTCTCAATCTCTGATGGCGATACCATGCTGGCCAATATCTCGGCCTACAAAATGAAGCTCCTCATCAATGGAGAGGTTAAAGAATATATCCAGCTCGGGGCTGTTGCCACCAAAGAAGGCTATAGGAACAAGGGCCTTTCAAGGGAGATCATGGAGTATATTATGGTTAAATACAGCCATACTCCTAAATTTCTTTTTGGAGGCGACTCTGTCATAAACTTCTATCCTAAGTTTGGCTTCAAGCCTGTGGCTGAACGACAGCCCTTTCTTCCCTGCACCTTGGCGCCTATGGGCTCTTTGGAAAAGCTCCACGTCGATGATCCCCGCGTGGAAGACTATCTCAGCCACAGAACCCAGTTTTCTAAGGTTTTTGACTGTAGCAATGCCTATCCTGTCCACTGGTTTCATATTATGGGTATGAATGCCGAGCATTTATATGAAATCCCGGCTTTAGATGTCATGCTGGTTGCCTATAAAAATGGCGAAGCCCTTGTGCTTCAGGATGTCGTTGCCAAGAGGCCGATGCGGTTGGAAGCCATTCTACCCTATCTTGACTTTGAGGGTGTTAGCAGAATAGACTTTGGCTTTAATCCTGATTGGCTAGGACTGGATTATGAAACAAAACCCTTTAAGATCGAAGACTCCACTTTGTTTGTTACAGAGGATTTCGGTGCCTCCAAGAATCATATCGTTCCCTTTTTCATAAGAACGTAGGAGAAAAAGGAAATTGTATCAGCAAGAACCATTCTGCTGCGCTTAGGCTATTATGGCAAGCTAATTTTGTGCATAAATGGCCTAAGCACACATCCCATAAAAGCAGCAAGCCCCGCATGTATAAAAAGAGACAAGCCCGTTAATAGGGCTTGTCCCCCATTCTTTTGCTTGTGTTCAACTTAACGGAGAAACTGGCATCTGACGATTTGAGCCTGCACCTGTTCAAAGGCAAAGTTAAGCCTTAGTATCTGTGCCAAAATTAAATAGTATTGCTGAACAAGTTGATCCTGATTACATGTGTCCATTCCCTGCACCTCCGGATTATCTTCCTCTTATAGAATATGTCTCCTTTGCAAAAAGGGTGTCAAAAGGAGCAGAAACCGCTCGTATTGTGCACCGTAAACCAGTATAAAGCTTCAATCGCGCAGGCGGGGTGATCTCTTGTGGGGCGCACCATAAAAAAGACATCGCCTGCGGGCGATGTCTCCAATCAATCACTTACGGAAAATCAGGCTCTCAACTGCGCGCCGAAACTCTTCTCAAGATTCTTCAGAATACGCTCCATGGCCTGGGCGATATCCTCGTCCTTCAAGGTCTTATCAGCCGCTCTGAAGGAAAGAGCAAAAGCAACACTCTTCATGCCTTCTGCTACCTGAGCACCCTTATAGACGTCGAACAAGCTCACGTCTTCAAGGTATTCTCCACCTTTTTGACGAATAGCGCTCATAAGGTCAGCCACATAGACATCTTCTTTGACGACGACTGCCATATCACGGGAAATCGCCGGGAACTTCGGAAGCTGCTTGTATTGCTTGGTTGCTTTAGAAGCCTCAATTAAAGGCGCTACCTCCAGCAGGGCCACATAGGTTCTTTGAGGGCATTCATTCTTTTCAGCCACTTCGGGATGTATCTCACCGAGTATGCCAACTGCCGTGACTTCCTTCTTACCGTTCTTAACATATAGCCTTGCCGTACGTCCAGGATGGAAGCTCGGGTCCTTCTGCTCGGCCTTGAACTCATAGCCTTCAATACCCATCACCGTCATAAGTTCTTCGACAATGCCCTTGAGCTCAAAGAAATCACTGGTTCCGCCGTACATGCCGATGGTCAGCATCTCGCGTTCATCGGGAAGGTCTTGACCTTCAATCGGCAGGTAAATGTAAGCCATTTCGAAAAGCTTGGCTTCCGGAACTTTGCGGTTGCTGTTGGTTGAAAGCACCTTGAGCATATCGGGAAGCATCGTCGTTCTCATAATGCTGAAATCTTCACCCAGAGGGTTGGAGATTACGACAGCCTTTCTTAAGTCGTGGTCGGCCGGAAGGTTAATAGCATCAAAGATCTTGGGGCTTGTGAAGGACAAGGTGTAGGCTTCGCTCACACCACAACCGAGCATGGTATTGCGAATCGTATCCTCCATGCGCTGCTTGTAAGTTTTTCTGCCCTGCATGGATTCCTTGCCTGACAGCAGGCTTGGTCTGATGTTGTTATAGTCATAGAAGCGTGCCACTTCCTCGCAAAGATCGGCAAACTGCTCAATATCGCCTCTGAAGGAAGGCGCTGTGAGCGTCATGGCTTGCTCATCCACTTCAAATTCAAGGGCCTTGAAAATTCTGGCCATTTCTTCTGAAGCAATCTCGGTGCCTAGGAAAGCATTGATGCGATCCGGCTCAAACTTCAGCACACGCTTTTGATAAGGCTTGGGATTAACGTCGATGATGCCCTTCACGACCTTGCCGGCACCAAGGAGCTCGATGAGCTCTGCGCAGCGATTAAGCGCTGGAATAACATTTTCAATATCCAGGCCCTTCTCAAAACGGCTTGACGCCTCGCTTCTGAGGCCCATCTTTTTGCCGGTGATTCTTACCGAGGTCCCCTTAAAGGTTGCAGACTCCAAGAGGATGGTACGGGTGTTCTCGGTCACTTCGGAGTTCTCTCCGCCCATTACGCCAGCAACGGCAACGGGACGATTAGCATCGGCAATGACGAGCATATTGGTGTCCAGAACACGATCCTGGCCATCAAGTGTTTTGATGACCTCGCCTTCCTTTGCTGTACGGACGATGATCTTTGAGCCCTGAAGCTGTTCGAGGTCAAAGGCGTGCATAGGCTGGCCGTATTCGAGCATAACGTAGTTGGTGATGTCAACGATGTTGTTAATAGGTCTCATGCCCGCGGCAGCAAGACGCCTCTGCATCCATGCCGGAGAGGGTTCTATCTTGACATCCTTTATAGCCCTGGCCGTATAGCGTCTGCAGAGCTCAGGGTTTTGAATTTCAACTGAGGCCATGGTGTTGATATCACCGCCGGCTTCTTCCTTCACCGTGATCTCAGGCTTTTTGAAAGGAACGCCAAGCGTTACTGCACTTTCACGGGCAAGGCCGATGATCGACAGGCAATCCGGTCTGTTGGAGGTAATTTCAAATTCTACAACCTGGTCAAGGCCCAGAACGTCCCTGACATCTGCACCAAGCTCAGGGGTTCCGCTGAACACATAAACCCCGTATTCAGGGGCATCAGGAAGGTATTCCTTGGTGAGATTAAGCTCATCAATAGAGCACATCATGCCATAGCTTTCAACGCCGCGAAGCTTGGAAAGCTTGATGTCTCCGCCGGGTAGCTTGGCGCCAACCAGTGCAAGCGGGATATAGTCCCCTTCCTTGACGTTAGGAGCGCCTGTAACGATTTGCAGCACTTCGCTTCCGATGTCCACCTTACAGATGCGGAGCTTATCGGCGTCGGGGTGCTTTTCGATGGACGTAATCTTTCCGACAACAATCTTTTCAAGATTCTTTGTCATGTCCTCCACGCCTTCCACCTTGGAACCGGAGAGGGTCATGGCATCCATGTATTGCTTCACTGGAACCTTGATTTCCGTATAATCATTCAACCATTTAATGGGTGCTTTCATGCTTTTTCTACCTCCTTAGAACTGCTTGAGGAAACGAATGTCGTTCTCGAACAGCAGCCTTAAATCCTGTCTCTTATACA
>JAOABT010000389.1 GCA_026418215.1 Clostridia bacterium
AGAAAAGCCGCTTGCTTTAAGCGCTTCAACAGCTTCATCAGGTTTATTGACAATGAGCCTTAAGATACCGAATTCTGTTGTATCGGCAATAGAAAGGGCGCTGATATCAATACCTCTTTCTCCTAAAGCACGGGATACCTCGGCAAGTCTGCCAGATTTATTTTCTAAAAAGACCGACACCTGTTTTACAAGCATAAGCTCACCTCGTATGTATTCTTATGATACTTATTCTACCACAAGAACACTGCATCTAACAGGGCGGACCAAAACTTCCTGTAGATTAACTGTTTCGATCATTAGTAATCATTTCAAGGAAGCATGAGCTGCTGGCCTATAAAGATATTATCAGTGGCAATGCCGTTGAGCTGCTTAAGCTCAAAAATATAAGCTCTGGGATCACTGTTTTCTGCATAGCGGGATGCTATGTCCCAAAGTGTATCCCCTGCTTCAACAAGAATGGTCTTATGAGGAGGCTCTCCCTGTGCGGCTGCGCCGGCATTGACAACCAGCCCGGAAAACATGATAACCAAGGTTAAAAGCATTAAAAGTGCAGCAAAGCGCTTCTTATTCTTTAGATGATATCTTCTTCTCATAAATCATACCTCCCAGAACGTTTGTTCTCTTAAATTTATTGTAGCGAACAGACGTTCTTTTGTCAACATATACCGAACATTTGTTTGACTTTTCTTTTTAGCAAAGGTATAATGATGTCAATAAGAGCCTTTCATAATTTTCCTATTGAATAGAACTGTTTGGAGGATGTATCAATGAGACATCGTGATATGGATAAGCAAAAGAAGATTATTGATTTTGTTAACCGTCACCACGCTGAAAAGGGTTATCCCCCGTCGGTAAGAGAAATCTGCCAGGCAGTCGGCTTTAAATCGACCTCAACGGTTCACGCCTATATCAAGAAGCTGGAGGAAGAAGGCCAAATATCCAAGGACGCCACAAAGCCCAGAGCGCTCAAAATTCTTGATGAGGGCAGCAATAGCCTCGAAGGCTTCATCGCAGACCAGGAAATTGATAACGTTCCGGTTCTCGGTAAAATCACTGCCGGGACACCCATTCTTGCTGTTGAAAATGTCGAGGAAACCTTCCCCATACCGGTTCAATACCTTGAGAATTCCACTTCGTTTATGCTCAAGGTTCGCGGTGACAGTATGATCAACGCAGGTATTCTTGATGGAGACTACATTCTTGTGAAGCAGCAAAGCACTGCCAATAACGGTGATATGGTGGTAGCCCTTATAGAAGATGAAGCCACAGTAAAGACCTTTTATAAGGAAAAAGGCTACTACAGGCTTCAGCCCGAAAACCCTGCCTATGAACCTATCATTGTTCAGACACTCAATATACTCGGTAAGGTTATAGGACTTTTCAGAAAGTACTGATTGACTTGAACTAACATTATCATATTTATGGGAAAACCTCGTTCAAAAGACGAGGTTTTTTATTGCTTTTGTTTTCTTTTATTGCACCTCTCCTCTCTTTCTCTATTTTTGTATATTTTCTGATAGGCATCTGAAATCTTTCGCGGCCGATAATGCATGCCCGAGCCACCCCTAATAAGGGGCTTAGCAAAATAAAAATATGGTATTATTTATGTTTTGTATGAAATATTTGCATTTATTTAGGATAATGATATAATAAAAATACGAAATCGGTATAGTTTACAAGAGTTATGAGTTCCAAGAGTTGTGAGCTACAAGAGTTATGAGCTACAAGAGTTATGAATTGAAAGTCTAAGCTGACTAGATCCTACTTAATTTTATATAAAGAATAACACTTAAAATACCCATAAAGTGTTAATTATCATTATCCACGTTGTATACCTAGAATTGGGTGTATGTATACGTTAACACCGTATTAACTCTTATCATTTTAGGAAGGTGTCAAAATGGTCACGATCTATGATATAGCAAAAAAGTCGGGCTACTCCCCTACAACCATTTCCAAAGCGCTGAATGATTATCCGGATATCAGTACGGCGACCAAGGCGAAAATCCGGGCTATGGCAAGAGAAATGGGCTACACTCCCAATTCAAGCGCTCGGGCTCTTGCCACAAGTAAATCGTGGCTTATCGGAGTGCTTTATAACGAGGATTTGGGACTGGGTATCAGACACCCTCACTTTTCAGAAATCATTGAATCCTTCAAAAAGCAGGTGGAGGAATCAGGTTATGAGCTCATCTTCATCGGAAGTAAAATAGGCACTCAACACACTTCCTGCTCTCAACATTGCCGCTACAGAGGTGTTGATGCCGTCTTTATCGCGAACGGTCTATATGAGGAAGCAGCACTTGAAGAGCTTATCGACAGTGGTATTCCCTGTATCGCCAGTGAGTTGGTCAGTTCGAAGATTATCAATGTCCTCTCTGATAATGTCAATGGTGCCAAAAAGGCTGTTGATTACCTCATTTCATTGGGACATACTAACATTGCACATATTGCGGCTCCTACTACATCCACTGCGGGTGAAGAACGCGTTTTAGGCTACAAACTATCCCTAGAGGCTCACGGCATGGAGTTTCGCCAGGAGTTGATGCCTAATGCAGACCTCTATAATTTTAAGAGCGGCTATGAAGCCATGAAGAAGCTATTATCTCTCAAAACCCCGCCTACAGCCGTTTTTGCGGCTTTTGACACCATTGCCTGCGGTGCTATATCAGCCGCAAGAGAAGCAGGACTAAGCATTCCTCAAGACCTTTCTGTTATTGGCTTTGACGACATCGAAATTGCTTCCCACATTGTTCCGGGACTCACCACCATCCGGCAAGACCGCAGCACTATCGGCGTTACTTGTGCCGAAATGGTACTAAGACTGCTTAATAATGAGACCATGAGACCTACCATCATCCGTGTACCTACCAAGCTGGTTATCCGAAATTCCTGCAAACGCCTGAGTCGGCAAAGCAACATGTAAACGTTCAGCACCGATTACTCATCTATCTCCCATGGCTCCCTTATAAGAATTGACAGGCGTATTGCACCCCTACAGCTTTGTTCCTGCTGTGGCACTCAGAACCCACAAGCAAACCTCACCCTTAAGATGGTACCAGGCACGCCTGCCCTATAAAATTGGGGACAGAAGTAAGAGTATTATTATATGAAACCCGTCCCCTAACTAATGGGAGATTCACTGCGAAAGCATTCCAAAGAAATTAAAGAGGGCAATACGCCCTCTTTGATTGTTAATTTTTTGTTTCTAACAAAACATCTGACAGGCCATCCAAAGATGCTTTATGAAGCGACATGACATACTTTTCAAACGCCTTGGCATCGTGTTCTCCTAATATACTTTGTATCTCATCGTCGATGTAATATACCCATTTATCGTCTGTTTTGATGATATTATAGGTATGAAAATTACCGGGAGCAGGGATACCTCTGATGATATAGATTTTTAAGCTATTAAGATTTAACGCTTTTAAGCCCTCAAAATCCGAAAAATAAACCCAGCTGCTGTCTTTCAGATTGTAGAAAGAATCCTTTCTTTGTACATTTGTCAGCCGCTTGGCCATAGTACCATCCGTTTTCATTCTGAAGAGACCATTCTCTTGCTGTTTGTCGTAATAGATATACCCTTTTACAATACCAGCTAGAGAGCGCACCTCTTGAACGTTGGATACTTTAAAAATTTTCTTGTTGCTGATATTAAAATAATAGATTTTTGAGTGGTCTGAGTAGTTGACAAAATATAATCTGTTTTCATAGAGACACATTGAGGAGGTATTGACCTTGACGAGTTTTTCTTTTTGACTGCCGTCCAAAGTAGACTTAACAATGAAGCCATTAGCCTGGTAATATAAGAAATTACCAATCTTCCATACAGCCTTACTCATATTGTACAAAAGAGTGGAATTGCTTACTCCGCTATCAATGACTTCCATAGTGCTGCCGTCAGGAGATATGCGAACAAGGCCTTTTTCCACATCAACGAAATATCTCCAATCTTCGTCTTGGTATATCGTTTCGCTCTCTGATATAGCTCCTTTAAGCGTGAATTCTGATTCTGCATTAGCCAATGAAGTTAAAAGAACATAAATAAAGGCAACAATGACCATCACTTTCTTCATGCTAAATTTTCCTTATATTTTGCTTTTTAGTATAATATATCCTAACAAAGCTGCGTTTGTCTCTCGAAAGAACATCGACAGGCGCTATTCAAAAGTATGAAGAGGAGTGGATAAGCCGTTCCCTTTGAGCCTAGCCCTGTTCGTTTACTACCATCGCAATTAGAACAGATACACTATCCGCTGTCCCAGTTAAGCTTGTGGTAGCTATCATCTGAGTTGACATTAAGACAGGCCCTCTCTAAATTCTGTGGGTGTTAATCCCGTGTATTTCTTGAACAGACGCGAAAAATACCGGGCATCTTGAATGCCCACTCTGTCGGCAATTTCATAGGTCTTATACCGGATGTCATTCAGAAGCTCCTTGGCCTTCTCAATGCGCACCTCATTCAGGTAATCCACAAAGTTCTTGCCAAGCTCCCTGCCAAACATGCGGCTTACATAGCTGGGGCTGACATAGACATGTGCAGCAACATCATTTAAGGTTAAAGGCTCCTTATAATTCTCGCGGATATATTCTACGGCTTTTTTAACAATCAGCTTAATGCTCTTGGTGTTAAAGCGGTTGATGCGGCCCGTAATCCGAAGAGAAGCCTCACGCATCAATTCTGTCAGGGCTTTGGGATCATTGGCGTCATCGACGAGCTTATACAGGCCGTCGAGACTTACGCTGCCCTCCTCGCTCTTCTCGTTCTCTAGCGCCAGGACTGAATTTCTAATATTGTTGACCTCAAAAAGGAAGGTCTTGACATAGTTCTTGAGCCATGCCAACCCTGACTTGTTTTTAGTGAGGTAATCCTCCAGCTCTGCAAACTTGTCTTTAACGTTTTCCTCATTACCGGCCTTAATACTCTCCAAAATAGCCTGTTGAACACTTTGAAGCTGAGAATAGGCATCATAGCGGAAGAACGCGTTCAAGTCGCCATATTGAATAATAGATCCATTTCCGGCATAATGCTTGTATTCAAGGGCTTCAAGGCATTCCTGGTATTTGTATTGAATATCAGAGCTTGACGAGCCTTCGGTACTGACGGAAATGGTCAGTGTGATATTGAAGCAGCGCCCTACCATCTCCTGAAGGTTCACGCATTTCTCGTAAATGACGCTATCCAACTGGTTCTTATCGTTTATGGAAAGAATAAAGACAGAATCCAACTCCTTCAAAGAAATGCTCAAAACTTTGAAGGCACCGGAAAATACCTCTTCCACGCTTTTAATGATACCAAACTGGTAAACATGGCGGTCATAAGGAGATAGGGCTTTTAGCTCATCACCCGCTTCGCAGGAGACAACAATCATGACAAAGTGCTTGATTTCAATGCCAAAGAGCTTCATTCGAGCCTCAATATCGCCCGTACTGTCTGTCACACCGTACATAAGCTCATATAGAAGCTTCTCCCTAAGAACGGGGACATTCTTCTCAAAAAGGGCTCTGAGCTTGTTGATCTCCTCATCGCGGTCGTTCTCAAAGCGAAGCTCGGTAACAGCTCTGGAAATGAGGGAATTCAGCTCTGATATTTTGGAAGGCTTCAAAATAAAGCCAAAGGCCCCTAGGCGCATGGCCTCGTAAACATAGTCAAAGTCACGGAAGCCGGTGAGGATAATGATTTTGCTGTTGGGGATGATATCCTTAACCTCTTTAATCATGGTCAGCCCATCCATCTCAGGCATGCGAATGTCTGTGATGATGATTTCGGGCTTGAGCTCCCTGATTTTCTCAACGCCCTCAACGCCGTCGAAAGCCTCGCAAACCACCTGGCACTGGTGCTCTTCCCAGTTAACCATGGTTCGTATTCCCTTTCTAATCATTGGCTCGTCATCAACTATCATGACCTTGTACATAGAAGCCCTCCATATCTTTGCGGATCAAAAGCGGTATTGTAACGGTTATGCGTGTAAAGCTGCCTTCCTCACTCTCAATCTGAAGGCCATAGCTTTGGCCGTAAAACAGCTTGATTCTGCGGTTTACATTTTCTATTCCAACGCTCTTGCCCTTCTTTCCAATCATCTTGAAATAGGCATCGTCGTCCATAGCAAGACGGTTTCTGAAGTTTTCAAGCTCCTCCTTCGGGATACCAGCACCGTTGTCGTAAACAGTAATGACGAGCTTGTCCTCCTGCGAAAAGGCTTTGAGTACAATGACACCCTTTCTCCTGACCCGCTCAATGCCGTGGTAGACGGAATTCTCAATGATTGGCTGGATGAGGAGCCGCGGGATTGGCACATTCAGAATATCGTTCTCAACGTCCATCGAGAACTCAAGACGGTCCTCAAGACGCCGTTTAATAATAGCCACATATTGTTCGATATAGGCAAATTCCTCGGAAACAGTGATAAGCCGCGCATCGCGACCTATGCCGGCTTCAATTAGCGACGAGAGGTTGGATACGGTTTCGCTGATTTCCGGCACATTCTGCATCTGCGCCATCCAGTTAATAGACTCAAGAGTGTTAAACAAAAAGTGCGGATTCATTTGGGATTGGAGGGCCTTCAGCTCGGCCTCCTTCCTCGTGATCTGCTCCCTGTATATGCTGTTCATGAGATGCTGGATGTCCTGGACCATTTTGTTAAAGACTTCGGTTAGATAGCCCAGCTCATCCTGACGGTCGATGGGTACACTGACGTCCACCTGTCCGCCCTGAAGCCGCTTCATGCCCTTGACAAGCGCATTCACCGGCTTGATGATATCACGGGCGGCCAGCCAGCCCAGTAAGGATATACAGAAGAAGGTGATACCGCACAGGATGATAATGCGGTTGCGAAGCTCATTGACTTCAAGATAAAGTGTCGGAAGCGGGATATACGAAACAATGCGCCAGTTTGTCGAGGGAACTGTCACATAGGTTTTAAGGAGATTGTTCGCCTTGTCGATATCGTAGCCGCTCTGATTATCGGAATAGGTCAGCTTCTTAAAGGTTTTGGCGGCTTCCTCGCTGCTTGAGAAAACGACATTGTTGTCATCGGTCACAACAGCCAGATTCTTTAGGTATTGGCTTTGCAGATTTGAAAAGGCTGAGGTTAAGTAACGCTTGTCTATATTGAAAATGAGGAAGCCCGCCTCGGTGAATTCGTCGCGGTTGATAATCATTCTCAGAAGATAGACATAGGAATCGCCTTGAGGTTTATTCTGTATGTAGATAATGGGACGTCCCTTTGTTTCGCGAGCCCGGACCAGCATATCCACGATATCCACCTGCTCCATGATGCTCTGCTTATCCTTGTTGTTGTCAGCAAAAAAGCTCATGCCGTTAAAGCAGACAATACAGACGGACCGGAGCTCTTCACGTGCAATAAGCAGCTTTTCGAGGTAGCCCACTACCGATTCGTGCTGTTCATAGGCAAGAATTTTATCGGAGCTGAAGCTCCTCCTTGCAACAGCACGGTACACATTCTCAGTGCTCAAAACATCATTGGATAAGGACTCGAGCCCAACCAAAAGACCTGCAAGGCGGTAATTGATCATAGAAAGCATATCATGCGAATATTCGACGGTTTTTTTCTCAATAACGCTTGATGCAATATTATAGCTTGTGGCGCCCACAACAATAAGCGGTACAGTGATGAGCAAATAAAGCACTGTAAGGATTTTAAGTCTTATGGGAAGGTTGCGGTACAAAGCATTGATTTTTCCAGTCACTGCCACCCTCCTCTCACCAT
>JAOABT010000393.1 GCA_026418215.1 Clostridia bacterium
GGATGCCTGGCGAGCCTGTGATGGTGCCACCACCTCAAAAATATGAAGACCTTATGAAGCGCAAGGATGACCAAACCTTAAGCTGCGTCGATTGGTATCTGTGCTACAAGAAGGATAATGTCAACAAGCCCAAATTGATTAGTATAGACGACTTGAAGCTCCCTCCTGGCCCCATGGAGGTGTAGCCTATTTACATCACTCCTCCTTATTGGCGTCTTAAGCAGCCCAACTTAAGACGCCTTTTGTTATAAATCAAAGAACTGTTGGAAGCAGATATTTGTTATGGTAATATATGTATAATGGGTGGAGGAGAGAAATCGGCAAAGTCCGATATCAGCCATTATGCTGCGGACAGATAAAGGGGGCTAAAGATGAAGAAACTTTTAGGCTTTTTAGCGTTACTATTGATTTCACAGGCTATCCTACTTTTTGAACCTTCTTTAGGCTACACTGTTCAGAAGCCGGACAAAACCGAGACGATAAGCTTTAAGGGAGACCCCGCTGAATTAATGCTCGATTATCATTATTGTTTTGATGAAAAAGTATTTGCTCCGATAGATGAAAAGCTAAAACCGGAAGTCCTCTATATTTTTCTTTACGACAGAGATAGCTGCCAGGTGAGGCAATATACGGTCTATCATAATAAACCTGTAGATATAGAGCTTCCGAAGAGTCACACGTTTTATGTATCCTTACATGAAAACCAGGTGGCTTTATATAATTGGACAGCTGAGGTTTGGAGCAATCGTCAGAATGTCGAGACCTTTACAATAGACCCTAAGAATCGTTTTGAGAATCCAGATGGGCAAATCATCTTCGGTTGGTCTGAGGGAAGGCGTGTCTTTAGGTTCACGCCCACTGAAGATACAGCTTTACGGCGATTGCATTTTAGGTATCTTGATAAATACAGGGACGAAAATGATCCTAAGACACTTATCCTTAACTTGCACTATTATTAAGTTTAAGTTATAATATCGCAGAAATTCATCTGCACATGTCCCTTGAGCCTTGTTTTTTACTTCAGAAGAGAAATGTTATAGTGCCCATAGAATGCTTTATTCACATTTTAGATAGGAAAGCCGCTATGCCATAGTAAAAGAGCTTTGCTTATTCAGACCAACCCAACCACGAACCTTTACGAGACGTTTGCTATACCATGGTAGTAGGATTTCAGAGTCGGGGTTTTGGCATGAAGATTGTTGCAGATAAATTCCGCGAGGACTTGAATATCGAGAAATGGATCAGCTTTAGAACACCTGAATATAAGGCCGTAAGTCTTGTTTTTTTAAGAAGGCTGGCCGCTCTGGCCAGAGATTTCAACCACAGTATTTCCAATTTGATCGGTTACAGAAGCCTTGAGCTTCAAAAAGCCCTATATGAGCAGGATTTGCAAAGAAATGGCGGTGTACCCTCGGGTAAGGTTTCCCGTCCCGGCAACTCCTGGCACGAATACAGCCTGGCAGTGGACCTTGGGGAGGGTTATTGGAATATCATATCCAATTTTTTCTGGATGCCCTACGGAAGGCTCGACCAGGGGCTCAACCAGTATGGTCTCTCGCTTCCCTTGAACAAGGTTGATTCCAAGGTTCTAGAGTGGTGGCATCTACAGCCAATTGAAACCATTGGCTATACCGGTGACCGCTCTAAGTTTCTCGCTCCCGATGATGCGATTTATACCAGGCCGCATACCATAAAGAAGGGTGATAAGGACATCTGGGTCACAGAGCTTTGCCGCTTGCTGGGCCTCAAGCCGCAGTATGATTTCACCGACAGTATCCAAAAGGCAGTCCTAAATGTTCAGACAATCGCGAAGCTGGTGCCGGACGGCATAGTCGGGCCCAAAACATGGACGGTGCTGTATGCAAAGGCTGGGGGATAGGTTCAAATACAAACGTCCTTACACTCTTAAGAACCTGAACTGAAATACATATGCCTGGTTAAGAATGCCAAAGGGCTTGCTGTTTGTACATAATGGGAGGCAGGCCCTCAGTTCTTCTATGTCCGGGGCTGAATGGAGTCCATAAGGGTCACTTGCGCGCTTGTAGAGCGTAGTTGCTAATGGAACGGCTGTAAAAAGGGTTAAATCGTGCCATTAAAAGTGTATCCCTGAATTCATGAGTCTCCATGAGCCGATCCATCCGAAGATACCCTTCCTCTACGAAGCCCATGGTCCTATATAAAGAAATGGCACGGCTATTGCAGGTATCTACCTCAAGGCAGATCTTGATAACCCCATTTGCATCAGCCCATTCAAACATTGTTTCAATGAGCCTTTTTCCTATACCGGCGCCCCAAAAATCCTTCAGGACGGACAAACCGAATTCACCCTTGTGATTATAGCGCGACAGCGTACCAGCTACAAAACCCAGGGTGCCTGCCAGAACACCGTTGACGCGGGCTGTAAGTAAGATATCCTTTTTGCTCCGAAGCTTATCCTCAATAAATTGCGCCTCTTCGTTCAGGTTCATCCTAAACTCACCGGGAGCTCTAACCAGAAAATCGGTTTCAGCATCAATTTTCTGGACTAAAAAAAGAAACTCTTCTGCATCCCTTGGCTCTGCCGATTGAATTGCAAGCGTTCCCATTGAGCAGGCAAAGATCTTTTTACCAACATACGCCATCTGCCACAACACCTTTATTGATCGTGTGTCACCCTATTAGTTTATGAAATGGTGACGATTTAGGATGCTTGGAGATCAGTCCGGTTTCATACACTTAATGCCAAATTACTGTGAGTAAGAAGGCATGAGACAAATTTATGTTTATACAAGGGCTGAGATACGAAGAAGGTTTACGTTATTGTAGGTCATTAGGCAGTGTGCTAACGATTAACAGGAGCAGTAAATATTTTTGTTGTAGTAAGGTTATAATCATTTACAACGGTACAATCTTAAAGAACTTATGTTGAAATGGTCAGCATCCTGCTTGGATTTCAAGAAAATGCAGGAACGACTCAACTGCCTTGCAAAGAATTGTCAGAACATGCTATAATATTTCAAATAAACAGCAATGGCGCTGTTCAGACTGTTACATATTCAACAGTCTGAATGGCTTTTCTTTTATAGGAGGTTTCCTAAATGGCTACAGGACCGGATACCATTAAGCGAATAGCCAACCTGGCTTCTCTCGCCATCGAGGAGCATGAGCTTGAGGGCTTCGCAAAGGATCTTGATATGATCATTGGCTATATGGAGCAGCTTTCACAGCTCGATACAGGAGATGTAAAGCCCATGGAGCATGTCCTACCGCTGCAAAATGTACTTAGGGAGGACCTAGCTTTAAACACTGACAGAAGGGAAGAGCTCATACAATGTGCGCCTGAGGCTGAAGATGGGTGCTACGTGGTGCCGAGCGTGGTGGAGTCCATATGAGTCTGTTTGATCTGACCTTGAAAGAAACTCACGATCTTTTGAAAAAGAAAGAGCTCGGGGCCGTTGAGCTTACTCGTGAATACTTAAGCAAAATTTCGAGCGACAATAAAGCGATAAATTGTTATGTGACCCTAAGTGAAAAGCAAGCCGAAGAACAGGCTCAAGAGGCACAGCAAAGAATCGACAGCGGCGAAGCGTCTGTCTTGTGCGGTATTCCCATGGGGATCAAGGACAATATGTGTACCCAGGGCGTTAAGACAACGTGTTCCTCCAAGATGCTGGAGAATTTCATTCCGCCTTATTCCTCAACGGCTGTTGCAAAGCTTACGGAGCAGGGGGCGGTGCTTCTCGGAAAGCTCAACATGGATGAATTTGCCATGGGGAGCTCCTCGGAAAATTCCATTTTCGGACCGGTTCACAATCCTTGGAATTTGGATTATGTGGCCGGGGGCTCAAGCGGCGGTTCTGCCGCGGCGGTTGCTGCGCAGCTTGCCGTTTTTACCTTGGGATCGGACACCGGGGGATCTGTTCGTCAGCCGGCATCCTTCTGCGGGGTTGTGGGGCTGAAGCCCACCTATGGCTTGGTTTCCCGTTATGGCCTTGTGGCTTTCGCTTCTTCATTGGACCAAATCGGACCCTTGACCAAGGACGTCACAGACTGCGCCCTTGTTTTGAATGTCATTACGGGTCATGATCCCATGGATTCCACCTCCATCGATCGTGAGGCTGAAAACTATCTCGAGGGCATTGAAAGCGGGGTTTCGGGCCTGAAGATCGGTATTCCCAAGGAATTCTTCGATTCGGGTCTGGATGCTGATGTTCATCAGGCTATCTTCAAGGCTATTCGAGAAGTGGAAGGGCTTGGAGCGGCCTCGTCGGAGACAACTCTGCCGTCTATTATGAATGCAGTTCCTGCTTATTATCTTATATCTTCTTCTGAAGCGAGCGCTAACCTCGCTCGCTATGACGGTATACGCTACGGCTATAGAAGCCCTAACGCCCAAAATATGTCCGAGCTTTACAGGCTTTCAAGAGGTGAAGGCTTTGGCCGCGAGGTTAAGCGGCGTATTCTTTTGGGTACCCACGCCCTGAGCTCAGGCTACCATGATGAGCTCTACAACAAGGCGCTGAAGGTTCGACGCATGATCGCCAATGAATTTAGCCGCGCCTTTGAGCAATTTGATGTCATCGCAGCTCCTGCCTATCCGTCAACAGCCTTCAGGATTGGCGAAAAGCTTGAAGATCCGCTCAAAATGTATTTAAGTGATATTCATACCGCTGGTGTCAACCTAGCGGGTCTTCCCGGTCTTGTTGTTCCCTGCGGACTCGACCGGAACGGCCTGCCCATAGGGATTCAGCTTATAGGAAAGCCTTTCTCGGAAAAGCTCCTGCTGCGCGTTGGCTATGCCATTGAAAAGGCGCTGGGACGCTTCTCGCCAAAGACCGTAAAGGAGGGGGCATAACATGGATTATGAAATCGTCATAGGGCTTGAAATACATTCCGAGCTCAAGACCAAATCCAAGATTTTCTGCGGCTGCCGGAACGAATTTGGCGGCGAGCCTAATACGCAGTGCTGTCCGGTTTGCCTCGGAATGCCCGGAACACTGCCGGTTCTTAATAAAACCGCTCTGGAATTTGCTATAAAAGCCGGACTTGCCATGAACTGCAGCATTTCAAGGTTCAGTAAGCTCGACCGGAAAAACTTCTTCTATCCTGACATGCCCAAGGCCTATCAGATCTCCCAATACGACCTTCCCATCTGCTATGACGGCTACGTCGATATTGAGGTTAACGGTGAATCTAAGAGAGTCGGCATTGAGCGTATTCATATTGAAGAGGACGCCGGCAAGCTCATGCACGACCCATACGGCCACGGCTCGCTAATTGACCATAACCGCTGCGGTGTTCCGCTTATAGAGATCGTTACGAGACCTGATGTGAGATCGCCCGAGGAAGCCAAGGCTCTGCTCGAGACCATCAAGTCAATTCTGGAATACACAGAGGTTTCCGACTGCCGTATGCAGGAAGGCTCCTTAAGAGCCGACGTTAACCTCTCCATTCGCCCTCGTGGACAGGAAAAGCTGGGAACCCGTACTGAAATGAAAAACCTTAACTCCTTAAGAGCCGTACAACGGGCAGCCGAAGCTGAGGCCAAGCGCCAGGAAGAGGTTATTGAAAGCGGTGGGAAGATTGTGCAGGAAACGCGCCGTTGGGACGACAACAAGGGTGAGAGCTACTCCATGAGAGGCAAGGAAGAGGCCATGGACTATCGCTACTTCCCTGAGCCCGACCTCATTCCCATTGTCGTAGACGATGCCTGGCTTCAGTGCATCAAGGACAGCATTCCAGAGCTTCCTCAGAGCAGGAAGGAACGCTATATAACACAGC
>JAOABT010000403.1 GCA_026418215.1 Clostridia bacterium
GTCTTCGTCAGCAAGAGCTTTTTGACCTGCCCTAAGCGCAATAGGCCATTGTAGAGATTTATAACCTATTCGGTTTTAGTATTGGATTTACCCAAGCCCAATTTGCCCAGAAGCCAATGAAAAGCCCTATAAATAGTATAAAAGAAAGCCCTTAATGCGTCAGACAGGAAAACTATTATCACGCAAAGGGCTATAAGGCCTCCAAAAAGGATAAGTGCGTAAGTTATGGCGTGCATTTAGAATTCTCCCCATTACTTTATACTGGGAATAATACCATTCAATTTCTTATTTAAAACGCCAATTCTCAAATGGCTATCCACCAAAATACGCCATATTTGTCAATAAGATTTGCGCAACAGGGGTTCCAGTCACATGGTCCCAAAGCGTCTATGACTGTACCTCCTTCACTCAAAACTTCGTAAGCATGGCGTACAGCTTCTTCACTACCTATCTCGTATACATTAAACGCCATGGTTTGCCATGCTTTTTTAGGGCTTACGTCACAATTATCCGGAGCCTCGCTCACAGCTAAAAACAGATTACCGCCTATAGATAATTCACAGTGGGCATATACGTTTCTTTCATCTTTAATCTGAAAACTGATTTCTGCACCAAAAGCTTTACAATACATCTCAACAGCTTCAATACTGCCTCTGACATATACCTGCGGACTTATTTTCATGATGCGTCCCCTGTTCTTTCAAAATGGGATTTAAAGTACGGATTTTATTATCAATTTCCCTTATAAGACCTAAGCAATCCTTTCTAAGCTGAGTATTGATGCGGCGAATGGCATACAACAAGCATTTCGACCATGCCTAAGAATAAGAGCTCCTTTAAAGTTACAAAGACCCGCGCACTTCCTGCCAGTCCACCAGAAGATTATACCGCTGGGTTTTAAAACGCAGTACGCAATAGTTGGGATCGTCATATCCACTAAAATGGTTTGCCAGCCCCTCATACCACATTTCCTTTTTCACATCAGCATCAGTTAAGATTTCCAACGTTCCAACCAATGTAATGTTATAATCGTCAGCATTAAAGCAAACACTGGCATGACGGCAATTGTTTATTCTGTTTGCCTTTGTACCGCCAAGCCCAGTGCAGAAGGTAATCCAATCAATACCCTGCGATTTTGAAGCCGTGATGGTAGAGGCTGTGGGATAACCGTCTAAATCTATCTGTGCCAAGACGCAAAAGGTCCCTTCCCCTGTATTTTTTGCAACGATTTCTCCCGCTTTTGTGATAATCTCTTGTTCCATTATAACCCTCCGTGAAATTTGTACTGAACTCTTCCTGTCTACCTTACCAGATTGAACATGTCATCTGTATGTCTTGTTCAAAAATAAAGTAAAAAAAGGCCCCCCTCCTGGTCAACAGTTTACGATTTCAACCGTTTACCAAAAGGGCAGCCGAAGAGTCTGTTTAGCATTTGCGCGATGTCCATATGTCTGAAGCTATGGCACCAAACAATCAAAGCCTGTCGTGAGTGTAGGATGATGCTAGAAAGCAATCTCTAGGCGGCCATCTTAAAGCCTATGGCTAACGGGTTCAGGTAATAAATGCTTTCCTGAATACTTTCAAAATAAGCAGAATTCTAAAACCTTTTAACCCATAGAAAAACCACTTTTTTCTGACTCATCCTCTATAGGCCTCAGCATCATGGCTTCCAAGACAGGAGTTGCTTTTCATGTAGTCGATGAGCTCATCGAGCTTGGTATAGGCCATGGCGAGATATGTATCGGCGGCACCGTAATAGATAGCAATTCTACCTGTTGCACTGTCCTGGAGCGTTGCGCAGGGGAAGGCGACGTTCGGCACAAAGCCTGTAGTTTCATAAGGGAGCTCGGGTGTCAAAAGGTAATCCCGGGTGCGATAAAGCACCCTGCTTGGACATTCCAGATCGAGAAGCGCCGCTCCGATGCTGTAAACAAAACCGTTGCAGGTTCCCGATACGCCGTGGTAGAAAAGCAGCCAGCCTTCGCTGGTTTCGATTGGCACGGCTCCCGCGCCAATCTTGGTGCTCTGCCACCAGCCAGAAGCTCCGCTTGACATAACCTTGCGGTGCCTGCCCCAATAAACAAGGTCCGGGCTTTCACTCAGGAATATGTCACCAAACGGCGTATGTCCGCTGTCGCTGGGCCTTGAGAGCATGAGATACCGGTTATTGACCTTTCTCGGAAAGAGCACGCCGTTACGGTTAAAGGGAATGAAGGGGTTTTCAAGTCGCACAAAGGTTTTAAAGTCCCTTGTCATGCCAAGCCCAAGAGATGCACCCGAAAAATCGGTACACCAGATGATGTAATACACGCCTTCCATCTCCACCAAACGGGGATCGTAGGCATAACTGGGCTGATAGGGCTT
>JAOABT010000442.1 GCA_026418215.1 Clostridia bacterium
GCCATGGCCCGACCCAATACCGAAGGCCTCAAGCCTTTCTTCGAGCCCAGGGGCATTGTTGTTGCGGGTGTTTCGTCCGATGTTCAAAAATACAGCCTGGCTCGGAATATCGTCCAGCTGCTTCAGGACTTGGGGCGCAAGGACATTTACTGCACCAACCCGAAGGGCGGGGAAGCTGTTATTGACGGTGTCCGTTACCCTCTCTACAAGTCTCTCTCCGATATACCCAACCGCTATGATCTCGTGGTTTGGGCGGCACCTGCACAATACACCCTCGACTTTATCAAAACTGTGCCCGACAACAAATCGGTGGTGCTGATATCGGGCATACCCGGAAATATTAAGTATTCTGAATTTGCCAAGGAAATACGGGCCCATAAGGAACGGGGACTGCGTTTTGTCGGCCCCAATTGTATGGGCGTTTTCTTCGCCCCCGATGCGCATCATGCGGGCGTCAACACCCTGTTTATCGGTGAAGAAAGGCTCAAACTCGGATATAACGAGCGAAGCAATACGGCGCTTTTCACACAGAGCGGTGCCATGGCCATCACCAGCATTGAAAGGACACAGAATTCTCCCATTTACAAAGCCATTGTAAGCTTTGGCAACAAGTCCGACGTCAACATCCCGGACTTAATTCGCTATTTCGTCCGCGAGCCGTCTGTCGAGGTTTTAGCCATGTACATTGAGGGTGTGGGCGAGGGAGAGGGCAGAGGCCTCTTTGAAATGGCGAAGCATTCGGATAAGCCCATTCTCATTTACAAAGCGGGGCGAACCGAAGCGGGAGCAAAAGCGGCGGCCAGTCATACCGCTGCCATGTCGGGAAGCTACGATATTTTCAGCGCAGCCTGTGAGCAGGCCGGCGTCGTGCTCATCGAGGAGCTTCAGGATTTCTATAACTGCATGAAGGCTTTCTCCATGCTGTCCAACAAGCTGCCGCACGGAAAGCGTGTTGCGGGCATTGTGAATGCCGGACTAGATGCCACCATGGGCGCCGATACGCTTAACTTTATTGAGCAGGCCCTTCTAACTAATATGACCAAGGAAAGACTGAGAAAAATCAACACGCACGGTCTTGTAGATACGGAAATGTCTTTTTTGGATGTGACGCCCATGACCGATGATGCCATGTTTGCGGATTTTGTGGATGCCGTTCTGTCGGATGAAGGCGTAGATTGTGCTTTTGTGGCCATTGTTCCCCATGTGGAGAACATTATCACCACCGATGAGGACTGCAGAAGGCCGGAAGCCATCGCGTCCAGGCTCATAGAGGTGTCAAAGAAGCATGGTAAGCCGCTTGTGGTTTCTGTGAATTCAGGCAACCACTATCAGGGGCTGGTTTCCTATTTGGAGGAGAATGGCCTGCCTGTTTTCCCGGACATCCGTTCAGCCATCAAGGCTCTGGATACCTTTGTTGCCTATCACGTGAAGAAGAGACAGTAACAAAACGGTACTATCATGTTAAAAAGATGCAGCAACAAACTGGACTTCCCTGACAGGAAGAGGCAGCGACATATCGGACTTTCATGTCAAGAAGAGATAGCAATAAACCAGGACTTGCAGTCATGAAGAGACAGTAACAATCCTGCCGTCCTCCATGTTAAGGATTACGTCGGCCAGATGCTCCGCGCTGGGAAGATGATGGGTGGTAAAAAAAAGAGTGGCCCCAAAAGTATGGATTCTATCCCTGGTATAGCGCTCGGAAAGGCTGAGATGGCCCGGGTCCTGAGCTGAGAACGGTTCGTCTAATAAATAGAAGGGCTTTCTCACCAAAAGGGTTCTTAAAAGCGCCAAACGCTGGGCTTCGCCGCCCGAAAGTGTTTTGGCGTTTTTGTTTTGTAAAGCAATGAGATCCAGCGACTCAAGGGCTTTTAGTGCTAGATCGCGGTGGTCTTTTTGCTCTGTAATGCCCAAGATGGCGTTAGCGTAGACGCTTCTTGAGAAAAGGTAAGGCTTTTGGGGCATATAGGCTAACCAAGCGGAAGGGGCATCGAGGGAGGCGGCTATGCTTGGCTCATGGGATAAAGGTTCGGGTTCCAAGCCATCGCCACAAACAATGGTACCGGAATCAGGTTTCTCGATACCCGCGCTCAGCCTTAAGAGCGTGGATTTGCCGGAAC
>JAOABT010000451.1 GCA_026418215.1 Clostridia bacterium
AGCAGGCTCGCTAACAAAGGACTTGAAGGCTATTGGGGCGGATATCCGTGTCGTCATGCCAAAGTACAGTCAGATTGACCCCAAGTGGGTTTCGCAGATGGAATACGTGGGAAATTGCTATGTCGACCTTTCCTGGCGCAAGCAATACTGCGGTGTTTTTAAGCTCATATATGACGGAGTTACCTTCTATTTTATCGACAATGAATTCTATTTCTTCAGGGAATGGTATTATGGGCTATTTGACGATGGGGAACGGTTCAGCTTCTTCTGTAAGGCTGTTCTCGAGGTTCTTCCCCTAATCGGCTTCCAGCCGGATATCGTCCATTTGAATGATTGGCAGACCGGTATGGTCAGTGTTCTTTTGGATGCCCATTACAGGCATCGTGAGGGCGATTTCTATAAGAATATTCACACCCTGTTCACCATACATAACCTGAAATATCAGGGTGTGTTCCCCAAGGACATCATGAATGGACTTCTGGGGCTGGATTGGAGCTTCTTCCATTTGAACGGTGTTGAGTTCTACGATCAGGTCAATTTCCTCAAGGCAGGGCTTTCCTATTCATCTGCTTTGAATACGGTAAGCAAAACCTACGCCGATGAGATCAAGTATGATTTCTTTGGAGAGAACCTTCAGGAGATCATTCGCAGGCGATCCAACGACATGCACGGCATCATCAACGGCATAGACTATGAAAATAATGATCCTCAGACGGATTTAAGAATTTATGCCCATTTTTCAAAGGATGATCTTGCCGGAAAGTACGAAAACAAAAGACGACTGCAGCAGGATCTGGGCCTTGAGGTTAGAGAGGATGTCCCCATTGTTTCCATGATCTCCCGCCTGGTTGACCAGAAGGGCTTCGACCTTATTGAAATGATGCTTTCGGAAATCGTAGAGCTTGGCACCCAGGTTGTGGTTCTTGGAACCGGTGACAGAAGGTATGAGGATATGTTCCGCTACGCACAGGAACGCTATCCCGGTAAGGTATCGGCCAATATCAAATATGACGCCACTTTAGCCCAGCGTATTTATGCAGGCAGCGATATGTTCCTGATGCCTTCGCTCTATGAGCCCTGCGGCTTGTCTCAGATTTTCTCCATGCGCTACGGTACGGTGCCCATTGTCCGTGAAACAGGCGGCTTAAAGGATACGGTCATTCCCTATAATGTCTATACCAAGGAAGGAACGGGCTTCTCCTTCGCAAACTACAATGCGCACGAAATGAAGGATGCAGTAGCGCGGGCAGTCGATGTATACAGAAATGAGGAAGAGTGGGAAAGCCTAGTCAAGCACTGCATGAACCAGGATTTCTCATGGCAGAGCTCAGCAAAAGAATATATGAACCTCTATACGGAGATGCTGAAGAAATTTAGGGTGTAATCGTTTGTGTCACCTCAGCAGCCTTTTGCATAAGATGAAGAAGGCTGAATCAAGATGAGGTGTTATCCATGGGAGAATGCGGAAGACCTAATAATTGTGGCTGCGGGTGCAATAATGGGATTTTTGGCGGCGATAACGGTTGGTGGATTATCATTATAGTAGTTGTAGTGCTTTTGTTCTGCCCCGGTATTTTCGGCGGAAACAACTGCGGATGCTGCAACGATAATAACAATTGCTGCTAGACCATTCAAGTCAGAAAACGTAGTAAAAGAAATAAGACGGCGGGTAACCCGCCGTCTATTCTTTTCAACAATGTTAAGATATCTTTTTACGTTTCTTAAAGGGTAGTTCTGAGGTGAGAAAGCTGACAAAGCTAAGTCCGGCTTCTACCATCCCTGCGAAGCGGTTGCGTTTGATTCGGACAGCCTGGGGTGAGCAGCCCTCATGGCAGCAGAAGCATCGGATACATTTGTCAATATCCAACACAGGGCGCTTCTCCACCATTTGAAGTGCTTGAACGGGACAGGCTCTAAAGCACTCTCCGCAGCCTACACATATCTTTTTATCAAAAGCAGGATAGGGCTTAAGCAGCTTTGAATTTCGAAGCCAGGAAACGGTGGTGCTGCTTTCGGTTTTAGCGAATTTGTAGTCCGGTATGTAAAATTGATCGGGCGTTGCCATAGGGAATTCAATTTCGTTAAGCTCAGCGGGGCCCAAGCCTCTTGCCCGAGCACGTTGAATGGTGGGAACGATCTTTACCTTCTCACAAATGGTCGATGCCGCAGCAAGGTCTAAAGCAAAAGGATCTGTCGATGCGCCAATGAAGCCAATATCGCGGGGAGTGCCGGCTGTGGGCCCATCGCCCTCCATGCCGACAATGGCGTCCATGATGTGAAGACCGGGTTTTACGGCTAAACAAATATCAATAAGGGCATCGGCAAAGGTCACGCTGTCCGGAAAGCGCATGTGGAAGGAGCCCTTTTGGAGGCCTGCAATGACTCCGAACAGGTTTTTAACGGCTCCTGTATAAGTCATTAAAGCATGAGTTTTAAGCTTTGATAGGCTAATGACCAGGTCTGCATCAGCGATGGGCTTCAAAATGCCAAGCTTCTTAAGCTTAAGGCCTTCAGGAAGCTCAATCTCTGCAGTTGAAAGGTCTGTATTGAGTTCTACAAGACCCTCTTCCTGGAGTTGTTTCATACCACAACTGACGTAGTGCCTTTCCAGAGCTGGTACTGTGTATTGACCGAATGGACTTTCAACAATATAGGGTATGCCGCCAGCTTCCCGAACGAGCCTTGCGATTGCGCTTACAACAGCAGGATGCGTTGTTGCAGCCTCAGCAGGCTTCTTGACGAGGATCATATTGGGTTTGAGTGCCACCCGCATCCCCGGCTTTACAAAGCTGCCCATACCGCCCAAACCGTTTAGTATCTCAGCAGTCTTTTCATAAACAGTATCCAGCTCATAGGTCGTGCATGGGTTCATATAAACTCTAGACATGGTGTATCCCCCTTAAAATAGCATGTTGACGGCATAGCCGGCTAAAACCGAAAAGCTAAGCGTATAGATCAGGTAAAGGATGAAGTTGGATTTTCCAAGGATCATCTTAACAGCACTTAAATTATTGAGCTTTGTCGCGGGGCCCGAGATCATGAAAGAGCTTGCGGCCCCTATGCTCATGCCCGCATCAATCCATGAGCGGATGAGCGGTATTGTTCCGCCGCCACACATGTACAAGGGTATGCCGATGGAAGCGGAAGCCAGTATGGCAAAGGGGCTTTTATCTCCAAGGATTTTTGTGAAAATATCAGTAGGGATATAGCGCTGGAACAATATGGTCAAGGTAATACCAAAAAGAAAATAGGGTGCCGTGATCTCAAAATTTCTTCGAAGACTATGTAAAAACTGATGCCAGCGTGTTCTAGTCACGGGCTTCTCCTCAGCCGTGAAGGAGCCCAGCTGGAAGACGGGCTTTTTATTCCATAGGAAGTGAACCAGAATGCCAGCAATGAAGCCGCAAAGGAGAGATTGAACCAGGCGCATCAGGGCAATGGGTATACCGAGGGAAAGGCTCATAGTGAATAGAGTGGGGTTTAAGAGGATGGAGCTGATCATAAACCCAACCAAAATGCTTTGGGGGATGCCTTTTCGAGCCAGCATGGCAATTAAGGGTACAGTACCGTACATGCATAGTGGTGATACAACTCCTAGAATACACGCTGGAAGCAGGTAAAAAAGGGGAAAACGGCCCTTTCCCATGCCTGCCGCAGCCTTTTCAATGGTCTTTTCCCCATAAGCTGTCAAAAAGGCTGAGAGAGTAAGGCCTATGATCCAATAGGGGAAAAGGATTTTAAATTGTTGCATGAAGAAGATAAATAGCACCGATAGTTCTTCAAAAATCCACGTCATAGTGTTTCCTTTGCTGCTGGGGTGAGTGGGGAGAGAGGTTCTGCGGAGTGCATCTGCCGATCGTGCTACGCAAACTTGTTCAACCTCTAATCATTCTATGGTCTCTGAAGTTATGCTCTGAGGAGTGCATCTGCCGCTCGTGCTACGCAAGAGCTCTCGATGCAAAGAGTGATTGAGGTTGAACCAAGTTGTTTATTCAAAACCTAATGATTCTATAGGCATAGGAGCAAGTCTCTGTGGTGTAAATCTGCCGCTCATGCTACGCAGGAGCTCTCGATTTAAAGAATCATTGGTTCTAAATAAATTATCAATAACTTGTTGCGCGCTTGAATTTCATTTTGATCTTGTCGAGGTCGGCACCGACGATCTTGATTTTGGACAGGTCGTTGATGCCGAGGCCCTTTTCACCGGCCAGCTTGACATGTGGAATGTCATTGACCGTGAAGCCCATGAAGGTTAGGCCGACGGTGTCGCAGGCGACAGGGTCTGTTCCTGCGATCATGACCTGGGAATCTACTGGAGTGGGTCTTAAGGGACCGTTGCCTTCGCCGCCGATAATACCGTCGATGACAACGAATTCAGGCTTTCTGATAAGATTCAGGTCCACGATGGAGTTGGGGATACCGTTGGTATGGAGATAGTTTTTACCAACGCCGATGGAATTGACCGGCGGGATACCAAAGGCATTTTTAAGGCTTAGAGTGATGACGGCCTCGTAATGGGTCTTGAGCTTGGCCATACTGATAACAACGTCAGCATCCATATAAACTTTGGGGATGTAGTAATCCTGACCTTTTACAACGGGGTTCAAGGGCTGGAGCTTATAGCATTCCTCTCTTGTAAAGTCGTTGAAGTCAACAATTTCAACGCCCTTGATTTGATCGTACTTGGTCATTTTGTTCTGGAGCACGCGCCCCCAGGGAGAACCGTCACCAACGAGAACCTTGGAAGCTCCGGCTTCCTTGGCCATATCCGCAATGGTTTGAACAACCCGATAGTCGGTTACAATAGCCTGCTCGGGGCGTCCGGCCATAATCATGTTGGTCTTTAGAAGAACGGTGTCACCCTTCTTAATGATATTCTTAAGGCCTCCTGCATTTTCTACGGCCTTACGGGTAACGGCATCAAAATCCTTACCGGTAGACATACCGACAACGGGATTCTCGGCGGGCTTTGCCGTGGCCTTCTGAAGGAGCTCCTCAACATGCTTCTGGGCTTGTTCTGGTGACCGGTTGCTCATAGTGGTCCGGGTGTCCTTGAAAAAGAACTTGGAGAAATAGGCGCCTCCGGCTAAAAGAGCAATGACTACGAGCAAAATAATGGTTTTGGTGTACTTTTTCATACTTATCCTCCTGATCCTGTTTGTTTGCTAAAAGAATATGGCGGCTACCAACACGATGGTGGCAATGCCGGACAGAATGTAAAAGAGCACTGTGGTTCTGGCTTTAAAGAAGCTTAATAATGCTGCTGGAATGGAAAGATCGATGAGATTGTTAAAAATGCTAGTTGCTGAAATAAAGAAGACGCTGTTGTTGGCATTTCTTTCAAGAAGCGCATTTTTAACGGTATCGCCTCCGGAAGTATTTAAAAAGACCATCATCGCATCAGAAAACAGATTACTCCTGACGGCATTGAGGATGACGGCAAGGATAAGGAAAATACCGATTTCATTGATAAAAAGGGGGAAGAGCTCAAGGAGATTTTTGTTGTAGCCTTGTTCATAAAGCTCCAGCTTGTTTTTTCGAATGAGGAGTACGGAATCCTTACATAATATGCTTATGGCAAAATAGCTTACTAAGCCAATAACAAAGGCTGACAGGATTCGTACATAGGATGCCCCAAAGGTAAAGCCGGTCTCGGTTAAGGGGATGGACATATTGAAAACGGCATTTGCAGCCAGCATGGGAATAGCAATCCGTGTGTCCCTAAGTGCGATTGAAAGGCCAATGACCAGAGGCAGCACGCCAAGCGGTCCCACGGGAATGAGAATTCCTATAAAAGCAAAGAGTGCAGCCCATACAAGCGGTCTCTTTGTTAAAGCCTCACGATGTTTTGCAGCAAGCTTGTAAGCCGGATAACTAAGGACAATACCTATAATAAACTGAATAAGATAGGCGATGGCATAGTCAGCGGATTTTGACAGGATTGTCTGTAACAAATGGAGCCACTCCTTTCAATGCTAAGAAAATGATGTATTGAAGCGAATTAACAGAAACTAGGAATATTATAGTATTGCTTGGGAGGATAAACAACTCATTTTGCCAAGGTGGTCAAATTTATAGTATGAAATGCAATATCGTACCCTATGGGGCGGTTCAGTTCAAAATACTCTACTTGACGGTCCTTTTAAATCTCGGGATAATGGGTATGAGCGCTTATACTAAAGGAGCAATGAATTTGCAAACGAAACTTGAGGCTTTATATACATATTTAAAAGGACTGAAAAGGGTGTGCGTTGCTTTCTCGGCTGGGATCGATTCGAGTTTTCTCCTTGAGGCAGCCAACCGGGCTTTAGATGGGAATGTGCTGGCTGTCATCGCAAAAGGCTCCATGATGCCCCAGAGGGAAGTATCCTATGCCCGGGACTTCTGCAGGATCAGGAATATCTCACTTGTGGAGATCGAGGCCAATGAATTCTCGGTTGAGGCCTTCGTTAATAACACACCGGATCGCTGCTATCACTGTAAAAAGGGGATTTTCTCACAGATCATTGATAAAGCCCTTCAGAACGGCTTTGAGGTTGTGGCCGAAGGCACCAACAGTGATGACACCGGCGACTATCGGCCTGGGAAAAAAGCCCTAGCTGAATTAGGGGTCATAAGCCCGTTGCTGGCCTGCGGATTTAGCAAGCAGGAGATACGTGAAAACGCCCGGGCTTTGGGTATAGACATATGGGACAAGCCATCTGCAGCCTGTCTGGCAACAAGGGTGCCGACAGGGGAACGGGTTACACCCGAGCTTCTCAAGCGTATAGAGCTGTCAGAGCAGGTACTGAAAGACCTGGGTTTCAAACAGCTTCGCGTGAGGGCTCATGGCGTACTTGCGCGCATTGAGGTGTCTTCTGATGAAATTGACACCATCTGCCGACCCGACATGAGGCATTTGATAGCTGAAAAGCTTAAAGAAACAGGCTTTCGCTATGTTTCCGTCGATCTGGACGGCTATAAAACCGGGAATATGAATTAACTGGAGTGTGGCTATGGAATTAACGGATATCAAAAAAATTATCGATATGGCCGTGTCGGGTGAAATTAACTCGGACATGGCTTTGGACAAACTCAAGGTTCTTGCCGGAAGCGACATTGGCTATGCCAAGATAGACTATCAGCGCTCCTTAAGAAATGGCTTTCCGGAGGTTATTTACTGCCCCGGCAAAAGGAAGGAGCACCTTCAGGGTATCATACGCGATATGCTTGCCAAAAGCACAGGCAACATCATGGCCTCTCGCGCTGATCAGGAGGCCTACGAAGCCATTAAAGCAGTGTATCCGGAGGTTATGTACTATGAAGCGGCGCGTATTGCTCTGGTCAAGCGTCAGGAGTTCGGCACCAGCAAGAAGCATATTTTGGTGGTAACAGCCGGAACCGCCGATATACCCGTGGCTGAGGAAGCTGCCATAACTGCTGAAATCCTTGGCAACAAGGTTAACAGGCTGTTTGATGTCGGCGTTGCAGGCATACATCGGTTGCTTTCAAAGGTTGAAAGCCTGAGAGAAGCTAATGTCGTAATTGTTGTGGCGGGCATGGAAGGCGCACTTCCGAGCGTTGTTGGCGGCCTTGTAGACAAGCCAGTTATAGCCGTTCCCACAAGCGTCGGCTACGGAGCAAGCTTCAATGGCCTCTCAGCGCTTTTGGGCATGCTCAACAGCTGTGCATCGGGTCTTGCCGTCATGAATATCGACAACGGTTTCGGAGCGGCATGTCTGGCCAATCGCATCAATAAGCTCTCCGAGGAGGATGTATGAGTAAAATCCTGTATATTGACTGCCTCTCAGGTATTAGCGGGGACATGACCATCGGAGCTTTCCTGGATCTTGGGGTTGACCCCGGATATCTTAAACAAGAGCTTTCTAAGCTCCATGTGCACGGATATGAACTGGCCGTACAGAAAAAGATGATGCGCGGCATTACCGGCACTGATTTTGATGTGATCCTGGTTGAACATGAGCACCCTGTGAATGGGCAGCATCAGCAGGCTGAGGATATACACGATAATCACGCACACGGAGACCTCGGCGGTCACGAGTATGGCGGCCACGATCACATCAACCACCATGGTCAAGATCATAAAACCCATGACGACCACGATCACAACAATCATCATTATCATGGGAAGCATCACGGTCAACATGATCATGAGCATCACCACGAGCACAATAATTGGGGCCAAATCAAGGCGCTTATTGAGGAAAGCACGCTCAAGGAAGAGGTCAAGGGCCTCGCGCTCAGGATATTCAAGCGTGTGGCAGAAGCCGAAGCCAAGGTTCATGGGGTCAGCCTTGAGGAGGTGCACTTCCACGAGGTTGGGGCCGTCGATTCCATCGTCGATATTGTGGGTGCGGCCATTTGCTTTGATGCCATAAAGCCGGACAGGGTTGTCATTTCGCCCCTCAATACGGGGAGCGGAACGGTACGCTGCAG
>JAOABT010000499.1 GCA_026418215.1 Clostridia bacterium
AACCTGTACAGCTCTGAGGCTATTACAGCTCAAGATCTGACGGCGTTGACCTTCTACAAGGACGGGGCGAAGGTCTTCGTTTCAAAGGCCAGCACGAGTGCCACAGACTGGGTTCTGACCTTTCCTCTGGAGCGCAAGGTGGACTACAACGATTTTTCCAAGTTCTTAAGCTGGGTCGCCTCCATGAGAGTCAGTCAGTATGTTGAAGAGAATGCTGCGGATTTAAAGGTTTATGGCCTTGATACACCAAAGTATGTCTTTGAATACACACTTGGCGGAAAGAACTATGTGCTGAAGCTGGGAATTCAGAAGGATTCCAAGTACTATGCCCAGATGGAGGGAAATCCAGCGGTCTTTACGTTGGATGCCTCCACGCTCAATTTCGTGGATATGCCCATTCTCGATTTGATTGAGAATTTTGTCTATATCCCAACCATTTATGATGTTGAAAAGCTTGTCATCAACATGGACGGCAGAACCGACACCCTTCTGATCAATGCCAACAAGGAGGATACCACCAAGGATTCCTATTCCATCAATGGTAAGAAGGTTGAGGGTGATGACAAGCAGACCCTGTTCAAGCGCTATTATCAGGCGGCCATCGCTATTGCGGGTGATAAGATTGACCTTGAGGCAAAGCCTTCGGGTACCGCGGTTATCAGCCTCACTTATACACTGAAGCAGGCCAATGCAAATGGCGAGAAAAACATGACAGTTGATCTCATTCCCACGCCTGACGGCTACGGCTTCTGCCTCATGATGAACGGTAAGTACACCGGTATGGTCATGGGTAACCGTCAGCTTGACAAGGAGGAAATGGGTCTTCGCCAAACCTATAAAAATCTCATGGATGCTTTGAAATAAAAATTCCGGAAATCCAATCCAATCCTATTTCATGGGGCTGCCTAACGGTAGCCTCTTTTTTTTCATCATAGGGTGTGCGCCATTGCCAGGGGAGAAGTATGTATTTTTATATTTTCCATAAACGCGGCAATAATTTTTATAAACACGCTTTTTTCTTGCCGTAGACCTCGGCTTTACTTCTCTTCATTCGTGTATTTTTAACGAAAAGCTATTCATTTTTTTGTTTTCTTTCGGCTAATTTTGTCTTGAAAGTTTATAAAGGGATAGACTCCATTTTATGTTGAAAGTTAGCTGTTTGTTTGATATAATTGATAAGGTAATTGTTAAGCAATTAACAATTACAAAATAACAATGGCGTTATTTTGACGTTAGATGAATTCAGGAGGTTATCACTATGAGTTGCGGTTGCTGCTGTGCAGACAATAAGGCAGAGGAACTGGACAAAATAATCGCAAAGTACAAGGATACCCGTGGTGCGTTAATCCCTGTCCTTCACGAAGCTCAGGAGGTCTATGGCTACCTTCCCATGAGCGTTCAGAAAAGAATTGCTGAGGGACTCGGCGTTTCACTTGCGGATGTGTACGGCGTGGTTACGTTCTACACCCAATTCTCACTCAATCCGAAGGGCAAATACAAGATCAATGTCTGCCTGGGTACTGCTTGCTATGTTAAAGGGGCCGGTCAAATCTTTGATAAGATTTCCGAAATCCTTAAAATCAAGAGCGGGGAATGTACGCAGGACAAGGTCTTTTCGCTTGATGCCTGCCGCTGCGTTGGTGCCTGCGGGCTTGCACCGGTCATCATGATCAATGAAGACGTTTACGGCCGACTCACTGCCGATGAAATTCCGGCTATCATTCAAAAGTACATCGATATGGAAGCTCAATCCAAGTAATGAAGGATTTATCACTCCATTTGATGGATATCATTCAAAATTCAATCACAGCAGGGGCCACCCGAATTGCTGTAGTGCTTCAAGCAGATGGCAAGCCCTACCGCCTGACCTTTGAAGTCACCGACAACGGCAGGGGCATGGACCCGGAGTTCTTGCAGAAAGTAACCGATCCCTTTAAAACAACGAGAACAACACGTGAAGTCGGTCTGGGCATTCCTTTATTAAAACAGTCCGCAGAAATGGCTGGCGGGGAACTGACGCTTCATTCCGAACGTAATAAAGGAACCACATTGAAAGCGACCTTTGACGTGAATCATATCGACAGAATTCCTTTGGGTGATATTGCGGGAACCATTCAAATGCTCATCATGGCGCAGCCTGATATCTCGTGGAATATTGAATTTTCTTCACTGCACGATAGATTCGAATTGGATACGGATGAGGTCAAGCAACAGCTTGAGGGAGTACCGATACAGCAAAGTGATGTTCTCGAGTGGATACAAAATACAATACAAGAGGGTATAGAAGCGGTTTTTGGAGGTGTTTTAGATGAAATCAATCGATGAGTTGAAAGCCATTCGCGAGAAGGCTTTAAAAGAAATTGCATTACGTGAGAATGAAAATAAGGTCAGAATCATCGTCGGCATGGCGACCTGCGGCATTGCAGCCGGTGCAAGGCCTGTGATGAGTGCCTTTGTTGAAGAGCTCAATAAGAGGAATATCCATAATGCAACAGTATCTATGACCGGATGTGTGGGAATATGCAGATTAGAGCCCATCGCCGAAGTTATTGAAGCAAACGGTGAAAAGACCACCTATGTGAAGCTGGATGCAGAAAAGGCCAGAAGAATAGTGGCAGAGCATATTGTCAACCAGAAGCCCGTGACTGAATTCACAATCGGTGCGGCTGAAAAATAAGGAGGTTCGATTATGATCTATAGATCGCATGTCCTGATTTGTAATGGTACCGGTTGTGTGGCTTCCAAGTCTCCCGAAATTATGGCGAGACTTGAAAAGCACCTGAAGGCCAACGGTATTGAAAAGGAAGTTAAGATTGTCAAGACAGGCTGCTTTGGCCTTTGCGAAAAGGGTCCCATTGTGGTGATCTACCCCGAGGGTGCAACCTATTGCCACGTTTCCCCCGATGACGTTGAGGAGATTGTCAATGAGCACCTGGTTAAGGGCCGTGTCGTTAAACGCCTTCTCTTAGGCGACAAGGAAACCGAGGATGTTGCCAGGTCTCTTGAAAACGTAGGCTTTTTCTCCCGTCAGCTCCGTATTGCGCTTCGCAACTGCGGCGTCATCAACCCTGAAAATATTGAGGAATACATTGCGAGAGATGGTTATGCCGCTCTTGCCAAGGCTGTTACCGAAATGACCCCTGCCGAGGTTATCGCAGAGATTAAAAAATCCGGTCTTCGCGGCCGCGGGGGTGCAGGCTTCTCCACCGGTATGAAGTGGCAGTTTGCAGCACAAGAAGTCAATGACCAGAAATATGTCTGCTGTAACGCTGACGAAGGTGACCCCGGTGCCTTCATGGAC
>JAOABT010000520.1 GCA_026418215.1 Clostridia bacterium
CCCATGGAGATTGCCGATATTATCGAAAGACTTAAAAATGTTTTGGAAAAAGACCGGTTCATGCACTCGGTGAATGTCATGGAAACATCGGTAAGCCTTGCTGCACACTATGGTGTTGACGTGCAACAAGCAAGGCTTGCAGGCATTCTGCACGATTGCGGCAAGAACTACAAGGGAGACGAAGCAAGAGACTACATCAAGCACATCGGTTATGAAGCAGATGAGCTTGAGCTGCTTCAAACGAGACTGCTGCACGGCGTTATCGGTGAGCATCTGGCTAAGACGGTCTATGGTGTCGAAGATGCGGAAGTCCTTGGTGCCATTCGCTGGCATACAACCGGGAAAGCCGGCATGTCACTATTGGAGAAAATCGTCTATGTAGCTGATTATATAGAGCCCTTAAGAAGCTTTGACGGTGTTGAAGACATGCGAAAAGCCGCCTATGAAAACCTGGACCAGGCCGTAGTTTTGTGTTCAGACAGCACGATTCGGTATATACTTAAAAAGGGCTTCCTGCTTCATGAAAAGACGGTACAGACACGCAACCACAGTCTGCTGCTTTTAAGGAAGCAGAATAAGTCTTAGGGGTATGAGGATGGAATGGTTTGAGTTTCAGTTTAGCCCTGATTATCTTATGGGAGTTGCAATAAGGCTTTTTGCTGCTTGCGTTTTAGGCGGCATCATTGGCTTTGAACGCGCGTATACGCATCATAAGCCTGCCGGCTTCAGAACCCATATTCTTGTAAGCCTGGGCTCATGCCTGGTTATGTTGATCTCTGATTTTGCACTTGTTGCCTATAAGGGTGTAGCCAATGTAGACCCAACACGTATAGGTGCCCAGGTTGTAAGCGGCATCGGCTTTTTAGGTGCCGGAGCCATTATCCGTCATGGCTTCTCTGTGAAGGGCATCACGACGGCTGCCAGCATCTGGGCTGTAGCCTGCGTTGGGCTGGCCTGTGGTATTGGATTCTACGGCGGTGCAGCACTCGCCACACTTTTAATTTGGCTTGTACTCATGTATCTTAAGATTATTGAGGAAAGACTAGCCTCCAAGGAAAAAACCAAGACTATGGATATTGAGGCTCAAGCCGCATGTAATGTCCTTGAGCCTTTGAATATAAAACTCAAGGAAATGGGATTAACGGTAAAAAACCTGGATGTAACCGACTATCCCGCAACCGACAGACAGAGGATTCAATGTCTGGTGGATTCAAACGGCAAGGATGTTGATTTTGTTCAGGTGACTCAAAGTATAAAAGGTATTGAAGGGGTTTTCAGGGTTTCTTATTAAAGGAGGCTCAGTGCGGAAGGAGTTGTTTTTTTGGAACACAGAAAGAAAAGTATTTGGAGAGAAGTAGCAGAATGGGTTATGCTCATTGTAGCAGCCTTTCTTATTGCATCAGTCATTCAAAGCGAGCTCTTTGCCCTCACCGAGGTCAATATGAGCTCCATGAAGGATACCCTGATTCAGGGAGATAAGCTCATTATGAACAAGCTTGCTTACATCGGTGCAGACCCCAAGCATGGCGACATTATTGTGTTCCTGCGCGATGAACCTGTGAAAGGGGTTATAGGCAGGGCCAGCATTTATATCTCCGATATTGAAAAGAAGCTTCATGGAGAATTCCGAAGAAACAGACTCATCAAGCGCGTTATCGGTGTTCCGGGAGATACCATAGAGATCAAAAACGATATTCTCTATGTCAACGGTGTTGAACAGAAGGAAAGCTATGCAAGGGTTGATCCCTATGCCAATAAGGTGCTTAACAGCAGCAGCGGGGATATCGATAAATTTACTGTACCACCTGGAAAGTTTTTCGTCATGGGGGACAACCGCGGTGAGAGCCTGGACAGCAGAAGCTTTGGCCTTGTCGAAAAGTCTTGGATTGAAGGAAGAGCCATTTTCCGCATTTTGCCATTCAGCAAGATTGGCGGAGTGAAGTAAAAAGAGATGAATGAAGCAGCAGACCTGTAATTTCATATGGAGGTTATGGGCGGCTCGCACGTATAATAATTCCAATATGTTAATAGTGATGATCATGTGAAGCAGCCGAAAGGCTGCTTTTTTATTGCTGCATACTCTGAAAATTTATGCATTTCATAGATTGACATGGAAAAAAAAGAGTGAAATAATAGATTTTGTTGTTTAGTAATATTAAACCGCCGGTAAGGTAAGGCCTTGCGTTTGTTTAGTAATATTAAACTTTATTTATGTCCGGGATTCTGGCTTTTGCCTGGGAGGCAGCAGTATGCAGATCGGCAACAAAATAAAACGGCTCCGCCTCGAAAGCGGCATGACCCAAGAGGAAATAGCGGACCGCTGCGAATTGACAAAGGGCTATATCTCGCAATTGGAGCGAGATCTGACCTCACCTGCCATTTCCACCCTTGAGGATATTCTCCTCTGTCTGGGGACCAATCTTCAGGAGTTTTTCAGTGAAGAGGTCGCAGACGAGCAGGTTGTTTTTACCGAAGCCAATTACTTTGTCAAGGAATTTGATGAACAGGGCTATGCCATCAATTGGATTGTTCCAAACTCAAAGAAGCGTCAGATGGAGCCCGTTATTGTTGAAATCAAGCCCAACTGCTCCTCGGAGGAGGATACACCTCACCAGGGAGAGGAGTTCGGCATGGTCTTAAGCGGGAGCGTTTACCTGCAGCTGGGGAAAGAACGCTTCAGGCTCAAAAAGGGCGACTGCTTCCACTTTAAGCCCAATAAAAATCACAATATCAGAAATTCAGGAAAATTGACGGCTAAGGTTTTGTGGATTACCACACCGCCTAGCTTCTAGCCTTTTATTAACATGATTTGCGGGGGGATGAGGAAATGGGGAATATCCTCATTGAATTAAAAAATCTGACAAAAAGCTATAGTGGGTTGACCGCAGTAAACAACATCAGTCTTTCCATAAAGGAAAATGAGTTTGTGACGCTTTTGGGACCTAGCGGATGCGGCAAAACCACGACGCTTCGCATGATCGGCGGATTTGAAGAGCCTGATAGCGGGGAGATCTATTTTCAGGGCGAGCTTCTGAACCCGATACCGCCATATAAGAGGAATATCAATACGGTTTTTCAGCGCTATGCCTTGTTTCCGCATATGAATGTCTACGAGAATATTGCCTTCGGGCTTCGGATCAAGAAGGTATCCAAGAGCGAGATTGACAGGCGTGTAGCCAAAATGCTGAAGATGGTTGATCTGGAGGGATTTGAGAAGCGCCATGTCGACTCCCTAAGCGGCGGACAGCAGCAGCGCGTGGCCATCGCCCGCGCCCTAGTCAACGAACCCAAGGTTCTTTTACTTGATGAACCCCTTGGTGCACTCGACCTGAAGCTTCGCAAAGAAATGCAGATTGAGCTTCTCAACATGCAGCGAAGCGTAGGTATCACCTTTATTTATGTTACCCACGATCAGGAAGAGGCCCTGACCATGTCGGACACCATTGTGGTCATGAACAAGGGAGTCATCCAGCAGGTGGGAACGCCTCAGGATATCTATAACGAGCCATGCAACCGGTTTGTGGCCGATTTCATCGGCGAGAGCAACATCATTGAAGCCAATATGATAGAGGATTGTAAGGTGTCGTTCGACGGCATTACGCTGGAATGTGTCGATAAGGGCTTTAGCCCCAATGAACCTGTCGATATAGTCATTCGCCCAGAGGATATCCGAATTGTCACCAATCCTGATGAGGGCATGCTTAAGGGCACGGTAACTTCGGTCGTTTTCAAGGGCGTCCACTATGAAATGATGATAGAATCAGAGTTTCGAGAGTATATGGTTCATCGTACCATGATGTTCCCCGTTGGGAGTGTTGTGGGCATGAACGTCCAGCCCGGTGATATTCAGGTCATGAAGAAGGGGGAGAGCCCATGCGAGAAAGGATGAAAATCCTATCTTACCCCTACTCCATCTGGATGGCAATTTTCATCGTGGTTCCTCTGGCTCTGATTGTCATCTACAGCTTTACAAACGGCGATATACATAATCTTGGAAGCCTGAGCTTTTCTACTGAGAGCTACAAAAGGGTTCTCGAGCCCATGTTCCTGAAGGTAATCCTGGATTCGTTTTTACTGGCCGCATTATCCACCGTGGCTTGTCTCGTTTTGGGCTATCCTGTGGCTATGATTATCTCCAACGCCAATCCGAAATATAGAAACCTTCTGCTTTTGTTCTTTCTGGTACCCATTTGGATGAATTTTTTGCTTCGCACCTATGCCTGGATGTCCATCCTGTCGCCAAACGGGTTATTAAACAGATTTTTAGAGCTCATCGGGCTGCCGAGACTCGAGATCATGCCCGGCCAATATGCCGTTTTATTGGGCATGATCTATAATTTCCTGCCCTTCATGGTCCTTCCCATTTATACCGTGCTGAGCAAGATAGACAAATATGTTCTGGAGGCGGCTGGTGACCTTGGTGCCAACCGAAGGGTAACCTTTTTCGGGGTCATATTTCCCTTGAGCATTCCAGGCGTTGTTTCAGGCATTACCATGGTCTTCATGCCTGCGGTCAGCACCTTTGTCATATCGGGGCTGTTAGGCGGCGGAAAAACACCGCTCATTGGAGACCTAATTGAGCAGGAGTTCATGTCGGACCGGAACTGGCATTTCGGGTCGTCCCTTTCCATCATCCTCATGGTTATGATACTGATCTCGATGGCGGTTATGTCACGCATTGACAAAAACCAAAGCGAGGAAGGGAGGAGACTTTAATGTCAAAAGCGCTTAAAAAGGCCTATATGACCTTAATCTTCATCTTCCTGTATGCCCCCATCATTGTGCTTATTGTCTTTTCTTTCAATAAATCCAAATCCAGAAGCCAATGGGGCGGCTTTACCTTTAAGTGGTACGCTGAAATGCTGCAGGACAGGCAAATTCGCGAGGCGCTCTATTACACGATTATCATTGCCCTGCTTTCAACGGTCATTTCAACGTTGTTTGGAACCATTGCCGCTATTGGCATTCACAACATGGGGAAGTACAGTAAGGGCGTTATGCTTAATATCAATAACCTGCCTGTTTTGAATCCCGATATCGTCACGGGTGTTGCGCTCATGACCCTGTTTATCTCATTCGGGCTTCAGCTGGGGTTTGTGACCATGCTGCTGGCGCATGTCGTGTTCAGTACGCCATATGTAATCCTGTCGGTCTTGCCCAAGCTGCGGCAGCTCAACCGGCATACAGCCGAGGCTGCCATGGATTTAGGCGCTACGCCCTCCTATGCACTTCGAAAGGTCATCATACCCGAAATTGCACCGGGTATTATCAGCGGAGCCCTCATGGCTTTCACGCTATCCATAGATGATTTTGTGATCAGCTTCTTTACAGCAGGAACATCCACCACGAATCTATCTATTCTGATCTATTCTATGGCCAGAAAAGGTGTAAAACCCACTATTAATGCCCTTAGCACACTGCTGTTTGTGACTGTTGTGATTTTGCTGTTAATAATCAATAAAAAGAGTGATAAAGGAGAGGAATTGCTGCTATGAAAAGATTGCTTACCATCGGCCTTGTACTTGTGCTCATCCTGGCCGTTTTTCTCCCACTGGCAGCCTGTGGGAACAAAATTATCATTAACGTCTACAATTGGGGAGAATACATGGATGAATCCCTGATTGACGAGTTCACCAAGAGAACAGGTATTAGCGTCAACTATAAAAC
>JAOABT010000528.1 GCA_026418215.1 Clostridia bacterium
TTTTCTTTTTGCCCTTGCAGGTATAGCCGTGCTCGATGTTATTTACCGTTACAGGGTGAGAGGGAGCTGTGACCTTTTCAAAATCCTATCGGGAAAAACAACGGCCAGACTTCTTCAAATCATTGTTCTTGTATTTTCACTCTGTGTCTTTAGCTCCATGCTCTCGGGGGCTGCTTCCATAGGCAAACGAATGCTGAGCCTTCCCTATCCTTTAGGCGTGGTCCTTATATTGGCCTTATGTTTGCTGATTGTGGTAAGGGAAATACGAGCTGTAGCATCCCTCGGCATGTGGCTTGCGCCATTGATGATTGCCGGAATGCTCTATATTGCGCTTAAGATGCAGAACGGAGTGGGCACTGTTTCAGGCTTGCATCTTTTTGATGTGCCAGCCGGAATGTGGCCCGTGGACGCCTTTCTCTATGTTTGCTACAATAGCGTGCTTAACTTCATTGTCATGGCCGAAATGCTGGACTGGATCAAGAACCGGGCAATAGGCTGGATTTCAGGTGTCTTAAGCGGTGTTATCCTGACGCTTTTGCTCTTTATCATTCATGATGCCATGCTTGTTAACTGGAGGCTCTTGGCGGTGAGTGAGCTGCCCATGCTGTCTTTGGCTCAGACCCTTGGCCAAACGGAAGGTATCATCTATTCTCTGGTGTTGTTTGCCGCTATTCTGACCACGGCCGTTTCGGCGGGTTTATGCTTTATGGACGGGCTAAAATCCATGACAGGCATAAAAAAAGGACACAGTCTTGCCCTTTTGGCGTGTGTGTCCTTAGTATTTGCTCAGCAAAGCTTCAGTCAGATGGTAAATAACTTTTTCCCTTTGTTCGGGTATGCCGGTGTACCCTTTTTCCTGTTCATTCTGGCAAGGTGGGGGAAGATGCTGTTTTATGAGGATTGACGGGGCCTACGAACTGCCTTACGGACAAAACGGAAAAGGGCCGTGACGATCATAATGCCGAAGGCGATGGTAAAGGCCTTGAAAACGGTGTTGAGAGCGTAAATGGTCGCCTGCTGGGTTTTGTTCTCCACAAGGCTCTGAACCGTCTGATAGGCCGTCACACCGGGTACGAGCGGGAATATGCCCGGCACGCAGAAAACGGTGGAGGGAGCTTTAAGGTATTTGGCCATAAGCTCACTGTAAATGCCTACAACAACAGTCCCCACGAAAGTCTGGGTGACACTCAGCGAAAGGGAGTCGGGATGTAAGGCCAATGCGATGCAAAAGCCCAATGCGCCTCCGAGACCTGCCCATAGAAGGATTCTTTTTTCAATATTGATAACCATGGCCGGGGCGATGCTTCCCACAAAGGCCAGAATAAAATACTTGATGAATTCTACCATTGGATGCTCCCCCCGAGAAACCAAATACTGAGCCCAATACCTGTTCCGGCCGCGATAACAGCCACCACCATGAGCGCTTCACCAAGCCTCGTCAGGCCGCTGACGCTGTCTCCGTGCAAAAGATCACGTATGCCGTTGGTGAGCGCAACACCTGGGAGCATGTTGGTGACGGCTCCGATGGTGACCACGTAAGCGTTGGAATGGGGGACAAGGCTTGCCGCAATGGAGCCTAAAAACCCCGCTGCAAAACCTCCCACAAAATATTCAATAAAGGGGAAGCTGCTCCCCTTTGAGAAGACAAGCCGGATGAACCCGAGAACAATGCCCACAGCCAGGGCGCAGAGGGCATCGTATTGGGAGCCGCCGAAAAGAAGGGCATAAACAAAGGCGGTGAAGGCAAAGCACAGGATAATGGTTATATTGCTGTACTTTTCACATTGCGTGATGCGGTCAAGCTCTCCGATCACCTCATCGTAAGCCGGTTTGCTTTTTTCAATGCGCCGGGAAAGATCGTTGACCTTGGAAATCATGGTCAGGTCGACAGTACGCGAGGGGATGCGCTTGCAGATGGTGGAAATGCCTTTTTGGCCTTCGACGCTGACAAACACGCCTGTGGGCAGCACAAAAGCCTCACAGGTGAGGCCGTAGCTTTTACATATTCTGCTGATGGTATCCTCCACGCGATAGGTCTCAGCTCCGCATTTTAAGAGGATGGAGCCCGAGCGGATGGCAATATCCAGTATTTGATCCTGTTCCATGATTCTCCCTGCTAAGCTGTTTATACTTTATATCATTTCTTCTATCAAAACCTATAAATATCCTTTAAAGACAGGCGTCTTTTGAGGGCGAGCACTTTTTCGGCACGTTCCTGGGAGCACATTTTTATATAGTTCAATGAGGTGTTTTAAACTAAGCCATTTCCACGGTATTCAGTATTTTCTTTCCTTTTAGTATGCCTCAAAATAGGCAAAGCAGCTCATGGCTTTGCAGGGGCTTTAGCCTTAAACCCTCTGCAAACCTCCCCGCTCGAAGCCTTGACCATCTGGGAGGGCATCATCGCGCCTTTAAACCCAAAGTAACGGCAGCCCTTGGGATAATGCTTATCCCAGGTTACATAGAAGTACTGGCATTTCATGCAGTTGATCTCATTTTCCATGCCTTTATTATACCATAGAGAGGCACTTGTTAAAAATAACCGTTTTTATGGTATGATGATAAGCAGGTGATAGTGTGGGAGAAACAGATAAGCGCCAAAAG
>JAOABT010000631.1 GCA_026418215.1 Clostridia bacterium
CGGTAGGAGAGCCTTCCAAGGAAGAGGCCATTGAAATATTGAAAGGTGTAAGAGATAAATATGAAGCCCATCACAGGGTGAAGATTACAGACGATGCCATTGAGGCAGCGGTTAGATTATCCGATAGGTATATTACCGATAGATTCCTGCCTGACAAAGCCATCGACCTCGTTGATGAAGCGGCTTCCAGAGTCAGACTGAAATCCTTTACGGCGCCTCCGGATTTGAAAAAGCTCGAAGAGCAGGTTGAAAAACTCCGTAAAGAAAAGGAAGACTCAATCATTTGCCAGGAGTATGAAAAAGCGGCAAGGATCAGGGATGAAGAACAGAGACTCAAGAATGAGCTTGAAAAGGCTAAAAACAGCTGGAAACAGACTAACCAGACCAGAACCGATACGGTGACGGAAGAAGAAATTGCCGAAATCGTTGCAAGCTGGACCGGTATTCCCGTTAAAAAGCTGGCGGAGGAAGAATCCGAAAGACTGATGAAAATGGAAGAAATACTCCATATGCGGGTTGTTGGACAGGAAGAAGCCGTAAAGGCGGTGTCCAAGGCCATCAGAAGAGGAAGGGTCGGTCTTAAAGATCCCAAGAGACCTGTTGGCTCCTTTATATTCCTTGGGCCTACAGGGGTTGGTAAGACAGAGCTGAGTAAGGCATTGGCAGAATCCATCTTTGGTGACGAAAATTCCATGATCCGAATCGATATGTCCGAGTATATGGAAAAGCACAGCGTATCCAGACTTGTAGGTTCACCTCCGGGTTACGTGGGATATGATGAGGGCGGTCAGCTAACAGAGAAAGTAAGGAGAAAACCCTATTCCGTTGTGCTCTTTGATGAAATAGAAAAGGCCCATCCAGATGTATTCAACATGCTGCTGCAGATACTGGAAGACGGCAGATTAACGGATTCCCAGGGAAGAACCGTTGACTTCAGAAACACCGTGATCATTATGACCTCAAACGTAGGTGCCAGAATGATTACAGAGCCCAAGAAGTTAGGGTTTGCTTCAGGAGGCAATGAAAGCGCAAAAAACTATGAGGATATGAAGGGGAACGTCATGGGCGAGCTCAAGCGGACCTTCAGGCCTGAATTCCTCAACAGGGTTGACGAGATCATTGTGTTCCATCCGTTGGCGGAAGAACACCTCAAGCATATTGTGGGACTTATGATTGAAAGCCTTGCAAAGAGATTAAAACAGAGTGCCATTGACCTCGAGGTATCCGATGATGCTAAAGCGTTCCTCGCAAAGAAAGGTTTTGATCCCGTATATGGCGCAAGACCATTAAGAAGAGCCATACAGAGCATGGTGGAAGATAAACTTGCGGAGGAAATGCTGGAAGCGAGGGTTAAAAACGGTGATAGTGTAAGGGTGGAAATTGAAAATGATGAACTGGTGGTTAGAAAGAAACATGCATCATTGACATAAGGTTTAAAAAGCATAAACATCTCTTTCGAAAAAGAAAGAGGTGTTTATGCTTTCTACATATTTTCAAGCCAAAACTCAGAGATTGCACAAGAAACTACTCAAACAAGCAAATTTATTCGACACCTTGCCTATTTGATAATTTTAGGCGAAAAACAAGAAAATTTTGCTTAAAATTGTCCTTGTAAATTGTGTCAGTTTAATGTAATGTAAATAAGTATGCTATTTAAAATGTAAGGGAGTTTATGAAATGCTGTCAAAGGATTTAATTGTAGAAATAGCAGCTGAGTCAGGACGAATCTTTAGTTATGCTTTATTAGGGATATTCTTATATTATATTACCATATCCGCGTTTGCATGGGTCAGAAGAAAGGAAGCTCCGGCTATCGATTTTGCTCCCGTAAAAAAGTTTGCAGTACTGGTAGCAGCACATAATGAAGAACAAGTGATACGTGGTATCTTACATAGCTTGAAAAAGTTGAATTATCCCAAGGAACTATATGAAATATTTGTTATAGCGGATAATTGCACCGATAACACGGCAAGGATTTCGAGAGAACTAGGTGCCAAGGTGTATGAAAGATTTGACAACGTGAAAAGAGGAAAGGGCTATTCTCTGGAGTGGATGTTCAAGAAGCTCTTTGATATGGAAGAGGAATATGATGCGGTATGTATACTGGATGCAGATAATCTGGTTTCCACCAACTTTCTCCTCGAGATGAACAAGCAGCTTTGCCAGGGGCATGAAGTTGTTCAGGGATACCTGGACAGTAAAAACCCTCTGGATACATGGATATCAGGC
>JAOABT010000652.1 GCA_026418215.1 Clostridia bacterium
AGATGTGTATAAGAGACAGCCTTGAGCTTATGCTCACCCGAAGAACGCAAGGAAACAAGCGAGATTTTTTTCATGTACCCATGGTCGGTCAGGAAGAGACGGACATTGTAGTCCTCGATTAAGGTCTCCTCTGTGACCTCTTCCACATGCTCATCACTGATGATTTCGGTACGTCTATCCTGCCCGTATTTCTTGGAGATATCCTCAAGTTGATGACATATAATATCCAGCACCCTGGCGTCATGGGCCACAATATCCTTGAGGTCGGCAATTTCAGCCTGGAGCTTCTCAATATCGGCGGTCTGCCTTAAAATATATTCCCTGTTTAAGTTTCTTAGCTTGATTTCTGCAATGAAATCAGCCTGCAGGGCATCTATAGAAAAGCCCTTCATAAGGTTTGGAACAACCTCGGCATCCTGCTCGGTATTGCGAATAATTTTTATGGCCTTGTCAATATCGAGAAGAATCTTGGATAAACCGGTCAGCAAATGGAGCCGGTCACTCTTCTTCTGGATATCATACAACGATTTTCTTCTGATGGAATTCATCCTGAACTGAATCCAATGGTCAAGAAGGCCTGCAATACCTAAAACCATGGGCTTTTGATCAATAAGGACATTGAAATTGCAGCCGAAGCTGTCCTGCAGGGGTGTAAGCTTGAAAAGCTTGTTCATCATACCGTCAACATCTGCGTTCCGCTTGATGTCGATAGTTATCTTCAAGCCATCGAGGTCGGTCTCGTCACGTACATCGGTGATATCCTTGATCTTGCCGTCCTTGATGATGCCGGCAACAGCTTCGATGATAGCTTCGGTTGAGGTTGTGTACGGAATCTCAAAGATTTCAATGCAGCTGTTCTTCTTGTCAAACCGGTATTTGCCACGGATTTTGAAGGAACCGCGGCCTGTGGCGTAGATTTTACGCATCTCATGCTCGTTAAGAATAAGCTGCCCGCCCGTTGAAAAGTCAGGAGCCTTTAAATAGCGCATGAGGTCTATATCATCATTCTTTATGTAAGCAATGGTGGCCTGACATACCTCTTTCAAATTGAAGCTGCAAATATTGCTCGCCATACCAACAGCAATGCCTTGGTTCGGGTTGACGAGGATATTAGGAAAGGCGGACGGTAGCAAAACAGGCTCTTTCATGGTACCGTCATAATTATCCATGAAGTCCACCGTGTCCTTATCGATATCTCGAAACATTTCTTCACAGATATCATCCAGCTTGCATTCGGTATAACGGGGAGCGGCAAAACGCATGTCTCTGGAATAGACACGCCCGAAGTTACCCTTCGATTCGATAAAGGGGTGCAACAGAGCCATATTGCCTGTGGTCAGACGCACAAGCGTTTCATAAATAGCCATGTCGCCGTGAGGGTTGAGCTTCATGGTCTGACCCACAACGTTGGCAGACTTCGTTTTCTGACCCTTTAAAAGGCCCATTTTGTACATGGTGTAAAGAAGCTTTCTATGAGATGGCTTAAGCCCGTCAATCTCAGGAATGGCGCGCGAGACGATAACGCTCATGGCGTAGGGCATGTAATTGACCTTCAGTGTCTCAACAATGGGCTGTTCAACATAATTGCCTTGCATGGGGTGTAACTCCTTATTTTGAGTTTAGAGAAAATTGTAATGAATTTAGCCTTATCACAACTTCTGGCCTTTGGTTTTGCCAATAGCTCTTGTTATTTTTGTAATGACCAAACACTGGCTATAATTATAGTTATGGTTGAGGACGCATACTAGCGATAATAGTCGGGCAAAGACTCATCCCTAGCGGCTGAGTCATGATTGCCAACAAGCTACCATCGTACTGAGCCTCATGATGGCCGCCGCCCAACCATTAGCTTACGTCAATAAGCTCCATGTACTCGTTGCCGTGCTGTGCGATATAGTCCTTTCGCCCTTGCAGATTGTCTCCAAGGAAAAGATCAAAGTACTTCTGGGTATAATCCACATCGTCGGGAATTATCTTTATTAGCCGTCTTGATTCAGGATTCATGGTTGTTTTCCACATCATGTCGGGATCGTTCTCTCCCAGACCCTTTGAACGCTGAATCACAAGCTTCTGGCCTTTGAGTCTGTCCATAATCTCGGTCTTTTCTTTTTCGCTATAGGCAAAGAACGTGCCTTCCTTGGAGCCTGTCTCTTATACACA
>JAOABT010000017.1 GCA_026418215.1 Clostridia bacterium
GTCTTACACTTATCCAGGTATTTTTCATTGAAATTCTTGGTGTTTGGCAATCCGCAATCGATAAGATAATTCCTCACATAGTCGCAAAGAGCCTCGTCAACCTCGCGTCCTCCGAAAAGGCACTGACTGTCGTCTTTTGGCCATGTATTCAGGATTTCCAGGCGTTTGTCCGAATTGGGGGTGTAACGGCAAAGCACAAGGTCCGTGGTGCCGGCCCCCATGTCGATCATGAGAATATTGGCTGATTCCTGTCCGCCTAGGTCCAGCTTCTCCTTTTCAAGAACCATAACAGTATGAATGGCGGCCGTCGGCTCGTCCAGTCCTATGACGTTTTTGAAGCCCGCATCCTTCGCTATGCCGATCATGAGGTTTCTGAGCTCCGATGACCATTTGGCCGGATAGCTTATGTAGGTGGTTTCGGTATCACAGGCTGGGAAATGGGACTTCTGGTCATTATAGGCTTCAACCATGTAGGTAAAAAACAGCTTCGTATAGGCAATGGCCCTTTCCCGAATTGCTTCCTCCGGGTGGATCAAATCCAGCTTAAAATTAGAATAGAGGATTCCCTTAACGGCTGCGTTTTCTGCCTCGTAGCCAATAAGGTGCTTCCCGTCACTTGTCTCATAAATAAGAGTAGGAAGTGAATCCTTATTATCGAAATGGACGTACTCCACGGCATTGAGCGAGCCCAAGGGCTGTCCGTCCTTATAGGTTTTAATTTTAACCACCGAAGTGCTTGTTCCAAAGTCAATTCCGATTACACGTTCTATCGGCATGATCATCTTCCTTTGCATCTGCCTATCAGCCTGCTGATCAGTGCGAGCATCTCATCTGCCTCGTTTTTGGTGCCAAAGGTCAGGATGTACTCGGCATCTAAATTGTACTGAATGGAAATACTCTTGTTCCCGTTGGCAATCATTTTCCCGAGCGCCACGTAAGGAATAACCGAGAGCATGGTCTCTTCAGCTGTAAAGGCACTGGCATATTTCTTCTTTATCCCTTTTATTAGGGAATATAACAGGATGATATTCTTATTTTTTGAATAGGTAGGGTGCTTATGAACATTAACAGCGAATTCAAGCTGGTCCTCATAAAGGTTGAGTACCCCTGTGACGGCATAAATGCTCGCTTCGTTCTCCTTTTTGACACCCTTGGCCAGCTCAAACAAATTAGCTCCAATGCCTGCCATCCTGCATTCAACAGACCGGATGACAGTGCCTTTCGGGGAAGGCGCGGAAGTTGCAGACGGAGGTATGGCTGAAGTGTCCGGTGTGCTAAATGACGATGAGGTGGGCTGCTTGCTTGGAGCTCCCGAAGAAGGCTGTATACTTGATGCCGATGTGGTGGGCTGCCCGTTTGGAATTCTTGTAGAAGAATTGTTGATTGGTGGAGTGGCCTTGAAGCTTAAATCAGCCGGATTGAACGGCTTCCTTTGATCCACAGTTTTCTGGTGCTGCACAGCAGGCCCCGTTGAGCCTGGTGCTTTTTCCTTGACGGCAGAATCAGATTTTCCCGGCATGACGTTGAGCTTTTGATAAACAAGCCCGGCCGCCACGGTTTCCTGCGGTATGGCAAGCTTGATAATGCGCTTAGGATCGGCTTCTATCTGGGGGAGCCCCGGGTTCCCAAACCGGGTTAGCGTCCCGGCGACAATTTCATTGGCAAAGTACCACTGGCTGTGGCCGCCGGTTAAAATAACGTAATCAAGCGCTGCCTTGTCAAAACCGGCATCTTCAAGGCATCCTTTCACAAGCTGGGGGAATTGTGAAAGATAGGGGCTCAGCATGTTTTCAAACGTTTCCCGTGAGAGCGGGGGAAATTCACTGTCTACATCCAGCATGGCAAGCAGCGCGTCGATAAAGCCGCAGAAGCGGACCACGCCGTCCTTTTCCCTTAAAACCGGTGAGACATTGTTTTCCTTCCAGGTTTTGCACTTGTCGAGATATTTGCTTTTAAAATTGCCTGCGTTTGGAAGGCCGCTGGCAGTAAGATAGTCCTTAATATACTCACACAAAGCCTCGTCGATCTCGCGCCCGCCGAATAGGCACTGGCTGCCGGCATCAGGCCAGGTATTAATGATTTCAACCCTGTTTTCTCCATCGGGTGTAAAGCGGCACAGGACCAGATCGGTGGTGCCTGCCCCCATGTCTATCATTAATATGTTAGCGGTGTTTTGATGATTGAGCGTCAGCCTTTCGCATTCCTGAACCATGACCGTATGTATGGCCGCGGTCGGCTCATCCAGCCCTTTAACATTCTTAAAGCCCGCCTTTACGGCAATACCGATCATAAGGCTCCGCAGGTCTTCAGACCATTTAGCAGGATAGCTCACATAGGTTGTCTCACTGTCGCAGGCTGGAAAATAGGATTTTTGATTGGCATATTCATCGTAAAGATATTTAAAGAATAGCTCCGTGTAGAAAATTGCTTCCTTCTTTATTTCCTCATCAGGGCTGACGAGGTTGAGCTTAAAATTTTGACACAGCGTGCCTTTTACAGCGGCATTCTCAGCTTCATAGCCTATGAGATGTTTTCCATCAATTGTTTTGTACACCAACGTTGGAAGAGAGGCTTTGTTGTCGAACCGGACATAATCAGACATTTCTCTTGCATCCAAGGGCATGTCATCCTTATAAGTTTTCACCTTAACGACCGAAGTGCTTGTGCCAAAGTCTATTCCGATAACTCTTTCAACCGACATAGTAAGCGCCTCTTCGAAATTATTCGTTGTGTCATAGGGCTGTGTATGCGTAAATGAGGTTTTATCATTTTAGGCTGTCTGCTTCCTTTTGTACCCTCTTATCATAGCATAGGCAGGGAGGAATTGGTATAATGAATCACATACTGCAAGCCTTTTCATTATGCAAGAGCTCTTAGGCGCATACGCGTTGGTTTATAGGCAATGAGGCACCATAACAAAAACAGCTTAAGGAGTTTTAAGCTGTTTCCCGACACTGTCAAGCTAAGCTGCGACCAAGCTGCTACTCTCTAGAGCACAACCGTAGACGTCTGTCCTATGCCGTTGGCTAGCGAGGTGAGCCTTTCCCAGGTTGGGCAGTCGGCCGTACCGTTAACAGTCAGACCCTGAGCGGCTTGGAAGCTGCTAACCGCACGTTGCGTGCCCTGTCTCTTATACACATCTCCGA
>JAOABT010000123.1 GCA_026418215.1 Clostridia bacterium
ATGTACGAGGATGTTCTTCAGTTTTTACGAGGCGTAGAAGCATACGGCCGTATCAGGATCGTCCTGTTGAAAGCGAGAGAATTGATATTCTACTGAAAGCAGCCATGGCCGCTCCTTCAGCCTGTAACACCAATACTACGGTATCAGACCATGCGGAAAGGATGTCGATTTTGTTTTTTGCCCCGATGATTTTGAACGCTTGGCCGCCGCTGATCCAAGAGGAGGGTCTCCTTATTATATCCTTTGAAAAGCTTATGTTTCTGACTGTCCTGGCAATGGATAAAACAAAATACTTGAATGACTTGAGGTGTATGAGAAACAGGATTGCAAAAATTAATACACTTATTCATAATTTTATTAGGAGTATTGGGGGTACAGGTGAGTACCCCCAAATTTTATGGTCTATAATAGCAATACACTGGCTAAGCCTTGCGGAACATTTTTAATCAAATTTAGCTCCCTGTACTTTTGTAATGCCTTACCCCAATCTGCCAGATGACCATCGAGAACCCGAGAAAGGCAAGACCAGCCGGTAAGGCCATAAAGCCTGATAAATAGCTCTCCCCCCAGCCACACAGGGCAGATGCCGGATAATAGCTTATCACCAGCATGGGCATGAAAAAGGTAAAGAGGTACCGGAGAACTTTGGGCATGTAATCCATGGGGCAGCGCGTCACCTGATAGCTCGCATTTGTGAAGATATAAATCCAGTCCAGGCCTTGAATGGTAAAGAAGGCAATGCCTGAGGTCAGAATAAACACACCGGTGTAAGCAAAAAATCCACCAACCAGAGCTTGGAACAGCAAAAGGCTATTGAGGGCCGTCATCTTTATGCCCATCCTCCATAAACACCAGATGATGGCCCCAAGACCTCCCACAACTCGCGCCATGCGGTGAATGTGGAAGTAGGCCCCTGCGATCTGGATGAACAGCGAGCGTGGACGCAGGAGCACTCGGTCAAAATCTCCCGAGCGGATCATACGCCACGGAAAATAGTCAAAACCGCGGCAGAAGGTCTCTGCAAGCCCGAAGCTGGTTACTGCCATGGCATAAATGAGAATAATTCTTTCGACCGACCACTCCCCAATGCTTCCAAAGCGTGAGAACAGGAAGATAAGGCCTATGGGGTCAGTAATGACAACAATCAAGACCTGCAAAACCATCAGAGGCCAGCCCTTATACTGGAGCCTGGATAAAAAGTTCAAGCGGATATACTTTAAATAGATCTTTAATCCGTTCATTCCTAGCCCCCCTGCACAATGATATTCTTAAGCCGTTTATTAATGAGACGTCGCCCAAGCGCAACGAAAACAGCTGTCCAGAACAGCTGAAGACCTATAGCCCAGAAGGCATTTCCCGGAGCCAGCGTCCCGATGTAGAAGCGTAAGGGTATGTCAAGGTAACCTGCAAACGGCTGTATGAGTAAAAATCCCTGCATGAATTTTGGCCAAAGCTGAAGGGGCAGATAGCCTCCCGATAACACACCTCCCACAAGCATGATGATGTAGGTGGGCCCTTCTCCTAGAGAGATATTCAATCGCACCGCAACAGCAAGCATGGCAAAGGAGGTACATAAAAGGAATGCGCTGAAAAAGGATAGCATCATACATGCGAACCCCAGTAGGGAGGCGGGTGGAGTGAGCCTGTAGGATAGAGGCATGATAAGCCCTACGACAATTGTAACCGACCCTCGCCAGAGCAAAGGGGTGAGCCTTGACGCAGCAGACTTGGCAAACCAGTGGAAGTAGAGGTCCAATGGGCGGCAGAGCTCGATAGCCACATCCCCGCTGGTGATCTTGGTCAAAATCTCACCGTCAATGTTCATAGGCTGCATTAAGAAAAACAGCTGTGTCAGCCAGGCATAAGAAACCAAATGCGGAAGGCTCATGCCCGCAATCATGCCTGCATTTTTATCATTGGCGTAGGTGTAAAAAATCGTATATACCGTTATTTCAATAAGAACCCAGAAAATACTCGTGGATGCGCCGGCAAGGCCTGCCATGCGATACTGAAAGCCTTCCGCTGTCTTGATCCTGAAAATGGACAGGCACGCCCTGAGGGGCGGCAGAATAGAAGCTTTCTCTCCACTCATAAGCCCATCTCCCTGTACATCAAGGCTATAATTTCATCAATGTCCGTTTCTTCAATGACAATATCCTTGAGGGGCAGCTGCTGGGCCAAGCGCTCAACCATGGTGTGGGAGGGTGTTTGCGAAGGATCATACAAAACGGTCCAAGTTGTACCTTCTATTTTTATCTTTGTCGCGCCTTCAATCGATATTTCATCAACTTTTTCCTGAAGCGTCGCGCGTATGGCTCTAAAAGGCGCATACTGCTCCTTCAGTGCCTTAAGCTTGCCGTCGTAGAGCAGCTTGCCATGTCCGATAACCATGACCCTGCTGCATAGGCTTTCGATATCATCCATATCGTGGGTTGTGAGAATCATAGTCACTCCGTTTCGCTGATTTTCACTTTTCAGGAAGTCTCTGAGAGCAAGCTTAGAAACGGCATCCAGACCTATTGTCGGTTCGTCAAGAAAAACAATCCGTGGGCTGTGAAGCAGTGCCGCAGCAATTTCGCAGCGCATACGCTGTCCCAGCGAGAGCTGCCGGACCGGCGTTTTCAGTAGCTTGGCGATGTCCAGGGTTTCTGAAAGCTCTTGGAGACGCTTTTTGTAACGGTCTGAGGGAATATTGTAGATATCCTTCAAAAGATCAAAGGAATCGCTTACGGGAACATCCCACCAAAGCTGACTTCTTTGCCCGAATACGACGCCAATCCGCGAAACGTGTGCAACTCTTTCCTTCCACGGATTTCGGTTCATAATCGTGCAGCGGCCGCCATCCGGTGTTAAAATTCCGCTCATGACCTTAACCGTTGTGGATTTCCCCGCCCCATTAGGCCCTATGTAGCCAACGAGCTCACCTTCGCCAATGTTGAAGGATATTTCCTCAAGCGCTCTGATGGTCTTCGTTTCCCGGACAAAGGCACCCTTTAGAATACCGAGTTTTCCTTCGGGTCGTTGTGAAATTCTAAAGGTTTTAGAGATACCCTCCAGCTCTATCTGTGGCATGGCAATCACCTCCATATAAAAAATGCTCAACCATTTTAACCTAGACGAGGAGAAAAGGAAAATAGGTTATTGCCTTTTGCCGTACTGTGGCATTATCCCTTTCCACGCAAGCTTCGTTTTTCCTCAATTTTCATATATTCTCTTGACAAGTTGACGTTTGATGCGTATGATATATACATACTTAGTGCTGAAAGTACTAGGGTGTTCTACTTAGTTACCTCAATAGGGTTTTTGCTAAATTTTGTAAAAGATAAGCGATGGATTTGCTCCATCGCTTTTTTTGTTGTTTACAGTAGTTACATCCATGACCTAGCATGTATTTTTGTATTTAATGACAAATATGATAATTACAAACCTCTTAAAGTATCGTTATATAAGCCGCAATTGCACCTGACTGATAACACAGACAAACCCAATCGATCAATTTCTATTAGCTGATTGCATCTTTCACAACGCGTTTTCTCAACCTTTTGCTTCTCTGAATACTCTTCCAGAGCAGACTGGAAGGTTTTTATTCTAGGTTTATTGCTATTTTCCATGCTACTGGCCTCCTAGATTTGCATCCCACTCAAGATTGGGTCGCTGTGATTCGACCTATCGGCTGCAGAGTCAAAAAGGGATACTGCCAAGTTAAGTTTAAGTTATAGATAATAAGAGTTATAAAAAGATAGTAGCAAACAGATAACATCGTTGAGGAATAGCAAAAGCGCGTTTCACGACTTTTGTGAAACGCGCTTTTTTGGCGGAGAAAGCGGGATTCGAACCCGCGCTAGAGTTGCCCCTACTAACGGTTTAGCAAACCGTCCCCTTCAACCTACTTGGGTACTTCTCCACGGTTGAAAACTTTAACCTTTTATCAAGGTTGGCGGAGAGAGTGAGATTCGAACTCACGGTAGGCTCGCACCTACGCCGGTTTTCAAGACCGGTGCCTTAAACCAACTCGACCATCTCTCCACATATAAAGTTGTTTTGTCATTTTTAGTGACGGATTATATTGTACAATAGGCACTATGCTTTGTCAACACATTTACCCTGACACATTCTCCCTTCTATATTATGTGAAGCCTTCCCTCGGCTTTAAGCACTATTTCAGGGCATCACTTATAAATATAGGTTTAGCCATAGAAAGAGCTTATGGTATGTATTTAACGCGAAGGTTAAATAAAACTTCGGGTGTAAAAGTTCTACTTTCAGTACAGACAAAGGAGCGTGGAATCGTACCACGCTCCCTATTAAATACGCTGCTCATTCACCTCTACCGGACAACTGTACCCCGCAACAGCTATTCCGGTTGTCCTGCGGAGTTCCTACTTGCCTTTTCGATTGCCATTCTTACCAAACTACCGCAATCTCGGGATGAAACTGATCCCCATCCTTCTCTGCTTACCTTGTCATACACACCAAGCTCTCGGGCAAACTCACTTTTCAGACTTTCTGACATAATGCTTCGATGTCTGCTCATGAATATTCCCTCCTTATCGGTGAATAAGAAGCGTACATGATTATATTCTCCCGCAGAGTCTTTTTTATTCTGTCCTGGCTCAGCCAATGTTATCCACAGATATCCACAGGCTTGTGGATAATGTTGAAAACTATAAAACCCGCATTGTATGCGGGTTCAAAAGACCATCTGTGAAAATAAAGCATGTTTTGTTTGCATTTCTGTGGATAGTTTTACGTTTTGTCCTCAAGTCGTCATTACAACCTAACTTCTTATCAATTATTGACATTTTGCAGAGCCAAATTCAAACTTTAATTGTGCAATTTGCACAATTATTGGTCGTAAATTTTGTTATTTCCCGAGATTTTTTGTCGAATCTCAAATTTTCTTTGTTTTTCTCTTGCTATTCGAAACGCAAGCTGATATCCATCGCTTTGACAGAATGCGTCAGGCTTCCCGAAGAAATCAAATCGACACCTGTCTGTGCGATTATTTCGGCCTTTTCTACTGTAATGTTTCCGGAAGCCTCTGTCAAGGCCTTTCCATTAATAAACTGAACGGCCTCCTTCATGGCTTCGGGCTTCATGTTGTCGAGCATGATGATATCCGCGCCGGCCTCCAGAGCCTCTTTTACCTGTTCCATCGACTCTGTTTCCACTTCGATGCGAATGGTATGAGGCGCAATGGCACGGGCCCTCTTAACAGCCTCTGTAATGCCTCCAGCGGCTTTAATGTGGTTATCCTTAATCAGCACGCCATCGGAAAGGCAGAAGCGATGATTGGTGCCACCACCGGCCCTGACGGCATATTTATCGAGATAGCGAAGGCCGGGAGCCGTTTTGCGGGTATCCACAATCTTCGACTTTGTTCCCTGAAGCTTGTCGGCGAACTTTCTGGTCATGGTTGCAATGCCGCACATACGCTGAAGCAGGTTCAATGCTGTTCTTTCGGCCTTCAGCATGGCTCTGGCATTGCCTGAGATATGCATGATCTGTGTCCCCGGCTTTACAAGGTCTCCGTCGGCAACATAATGCTCGATGTAAATCTTGGGGTCCAACAGCGTAAAGACTCTTTCGAAGACATCTAAACCGGCCATGACGCCCTCTTCCTTGGCAATCAGCTTAGCCGAGCAGACCTCGTCGGCCGGGACAGTGCTGTCGGTGGTGAGATCGCCCATGGGCATATCTTCTTTTAGTGCTCTTATCACAATATCATCGACTAAGGTCATATCAAGCATTGACGGTTCCTCCTTGAAAAACGATGTTTCTAAGCCAATGTTCATCATCGATGGCAGGGAAATCACTCCTGAAGTGAGCGCCCCGGCTTTCTTCCCTTAAAAACGCTCCCTTAACCACCAGATAAGACAGCTCCAGCATATTCTTGAGCTCAATGAGCTTGGTATCCTTAATTTCAATATCCCAAACCTGATGCTTCATTTGCTCAATGGCCTTCATGGCCTCCACGAGGCTTTCCTTATTACGCACAATACCGACATTGTGGATCATAAGCTCCTGAAGTCTGCCAATGAGCTCCTGAGCGTTAAAATCGATTTGCTTTCTGGCTTTATGAGCTGCAATATGCGGCTTGATACCGGCACATTGTTTGATTTCGCTCAAGTTTTCTGCAATTTGACGCCCGATGCGCTTACCGAAAACGAGACCCTCCAGCAAGGAATTGGATGCCAGCCGGTTAGCCCCGTGAATGCCGTTGCAGGCGGCTTCCCCTACGGCATAGAAGCCCCGGACCTTGGTTCTTCCCCACTCATCGGTGCGTATACCGCCCATGCTGTAATGCTGAGAGGGTGCAACCGGTATGTAGTCCTTTGACATGTCGATGCCATAGGAAAGGCAGGTTTTAAAAATTGTAGGGAAGCGCTGTTCCAGATAGCTTCTGTCCTTATGGGTAATGTCCAGGTAAACATGGTCAGACCCTGTTTTCTCCATCTCCTGAAAAATAGCTCGGGAGACCACATCTCTCGGAGCCAGCTCTTCCATGGGATGATACTCCGGCATGAAGCGCTCGCCCTGAAGGTTTCTAAGTAATGCCCCTTCACCTCTGACGGCTTCGGAGATCAAGAAGCTTTTATTCTCCGGATGGAACAAGACGGTGGGATGGAACTGGACAAATTCCAGGTACATGAGCTCAGCGCCGGCTCTTAAGGCTATGAC
>JAOABT010000131.1 GCA_026418215.1 Clostridia bacterium
CTTCAATACCCTTTTCTCGTTCTTATCATTCATGTCTTCAACTCTTTTTAAGAGTCTTTCATCAACATAAGGTCCCTTTTTAAGTGATCTACTCACGGTAACAACCTCCTTCTTGCTTATTACTTGTCGTTACGTCTCTTCACGATCAGCTTGCTGCTCTGTTTGCTCTTCTTGCGGGTCTTGTAACCGAGTGTCGGCTTACCCCAAGGAGTAACAGGGCTAGGCATACCAACAGGAGATTTACCTTCACCACCACCATGAGGATGGTCAACAGGGTTCATAACAACACCACGGACGGTAGGTCTCCAACCCATCCAACGTTTTCTGCCGGCCTTACCGATAGAGACGTTCTCATGCTCAAGGTTACCAACCTGACCAATGGAAGCTTTGCAATGGATGCTGATTTTTCTCAATTCACCGGAAGGAAGTCTGACGAGAGCATAGTCATTTTCCTTTGCCATGAGCTGTGCAAGATTTCCTGCAGCCCTGACAAGCTGGCCGCCCTTACCAGGCTTTAACTCGATGTTGTGAATGATTGTACCGACGGGAATGAACTCTAAGGGGAGTGCATTACCGGGCTTGATATCGGACTTTTCACCAGAATAGACGCTGTCGCCTACATTGAGACCGTTGGGAGAAAGAATGTATCTCTTCTCACCGTCAGCGTAAGCTAAAAGAGCAATGTTAGCAGATCTGTTAGGATCATACTCGATGGCTACAACCTTTGCTGCTACGCCGTCCTTGTCTCTCTTGAAGTCAATGATTCTGTACTTCTGCTTTGCGCCGCCGCCATGATGACGTACGGTAATTCTTCCGTAGGAGTTTCTTCCGCCCTTTTTGTTGAGCGGAGCAAGAAGGCTCTTCTCGGGCTCCTTCTGTGTAATCTCCTCAAATGTAGATACAGTCATGAATCTTCTTGCAGGAGATGTCGGATTGTACTTTTTAGTTGGCATTTCTTCCACTCCTTTATAATTTTGCCGAACATGTCGTTCTCAGGCTGACTGTGAGGCCTATATTTCCGACTGGTCGGATGAAAACGAATAAGCAGGCTTGACCTAGAAGTATTAATCAGTGTGCTCTTTCATACGCACACAGCTTGCAAGCAAGCTGCTTTCGGTTGATAGGTGTCCTCCTTCATGCTTTCGCACTTGCTTCGCCAAGTGCTTTCGCATGACCGGACGTGATTTGCTTCGCAAACACTTTACTGAGCTACACCAAACTCTTCGATAGAAGTCTTATACTTCTTAGCGGTGGTCGCAGTCTTGCCGCCCTTGGTGCCATAGGTTACAGGCTTAGGATCGGTGTCGATCTTAACGTAAGCCTTTTTGAAGGCTTCGGTCTTGCCTACATGTACGCCCATGCGCTTGTCTTTACCTTCGTAATTAACAGTGTTAACATTAATAACCTTAACTCCGAAAAGCTTTTCAACAGCCTGCTTAACCTCGGTCTTGGTTGCCCTTTTGTCAACGATGAAGGTGTATTTGCCTTCGGCAATTTCCAAATTGGTCTTCTCGGTAATGTACGGACGAACAAGAATGTCCTCTACATGTTTCATTATGCGTACACCTCCTCGATTTTGGCTACGGCATCCTTGGTAACGATGAACTTCTTGTACTTCAGGATGTCATAGGTGCTGATGCTGTTGATGGTAGCGGTCTTTACATTCTGAAGGTTTCTAGCAGAAAGAACAACCTTTTCGTCAACCTGTGGGAGAACGATGAGGGCTGAAGAGTCAACCTTCAGGTTATTGAGCACGCCGGCCATTGCCTTTGTCTTAATAGCTTCGAGCTTGAGATCATCAAGAACGATGATGCTATTATCATTGAGCTTACTGGTAAGAGCGCTCTTGAGAGCAAGTCTCTTAACCTTCTTGGGAAGTGTGTAGCTGTAGCTTCTGGGCTTAGGACCCAAAACGATACCGCCGCCAACCCACTGTGCGGAACGGATACTGCCCTGACGTGCACGGCCTGTACCCTTCTGTCTCCACGGCTTCTTACCGCCGCCTCTAACCTCATGCTTTGTCTTTGTGGACTGTGTCCCCTGTCTTGCGTTTGCAAGTGTATTCACAACTGCGCTGTGCATTGCGACTTCGTTGACTTCAACCGCAAAAATATCGTCACTTAAGTTCAAATCGCCGACCTTCTGGCCTTTGATATTGAGAACATCTACTTTTGGCATCTTGTTTCCTCCTTCCGAACCGTTCTGTTATTATGCCTTGACCGAATCTTTAATCACAAGGAGGCCGCCCTTTGCGCCAGGTACTGCACCCTTAACGAGGAGAAGTCCTCTTTCGGCATCAACCCTGACAACTGCAAGGTTCTGTACCGTAACATTTTCAGCACCCAACTGGCCAGGCATTCCCTTGCCCTTGTAAATACGGCTTGGGTCGGAGTGAGCACCCATCGAACCAAGACCTCTGTGATAACCGGAACCATGGCTCATTGGGCCACGGTGTGTTCCCCAACGCTTAACGGTACCAGAAAATCCCTTACCTTTGGAAACACCGGAGATGTCGATCTTGTCACCGGCCTGGAACATATCTTCGACCTTGATGACCTTTCCAACTTCGAAGCCGGAAATATCCTCAAGTCTGAATTCCTTCATGATCTTCTTGGGAGACACCTTAGCCTTCTCAAATTGTCCCTTGTCGGGCTTATTGGTCTTCTTTTCGGAAACATCCTGATAGCCTACCTTAACAGCGTTGTAGCCATCAAGGTCTTCGGTCTTCTTCTGAATAACGGATACTGGACCTGCAGCGATAACGGTTACAGGGATCATAACGCCGTTCTCATTGAATACCTGTGTCATACCGATTTTCTTACCAAGTATGCATTTCTTCATGTTAATTTTAAACCTCCTGCCATTGGTTCAGCTTTTGCCGAACATAACATATTTGTCGCTTAGAGCTTGATTTCAATATCCACACCAGCGGGAAGATCGAGTCTCATCAGAGCATCTACGGTCTTGGGAGTGGGCATTAAGATATCAATCAGTCTCTTGTGGGTTTTCATCTCGAACTGCTCACGAGAATCCTTATACTTGTGAGGAGCTCTCAAGATCGTGATGATTTCCTTTCTAGTGGGCAGCGGAACGGGGCCGGAAACCTTGGCTCCTGTTCTCTTGGCGGTTTCGACGATCTTTTCGCAAGACTGGTCGATAACCTGGTGATCAAAGGCCTTCAGCCTGATCCTGATTTTTTGTTTGTTCGCCATACATAAGCCTCCTTAGAATAGTTTTGCTGGCGCAACAAGCTTTTTCCTGTACACTCTGCCGGGTGTTTCATGCTTTGTCATATAAAAAGCCCAGAGTTATACACCTGGGCACAAATACAAACACACAAAAACAAACGAGATGTATGATGTACAAGTGACTTGTCGCCCGGTTTCTTTGAATCGGACATTCTCC
>JAOABT010000137.1 GCA_026418215.1 Clostridia bacterium
CTTAAATACGGCTGCGTAGGTGCGGGTGGAATCGCAGACTGGAAGCACCTCGCAGGCTATTCAAAAATTAAAGATATTGAAATCACCTCTATTTGTGATTCAAATCTTCAGGCGGCTCAGAGGCTGGCAGATAAATACAGAATCCCTCGTGTTTACAACGACTACAAGGAAATGCTTCAGAAGGAAGAGCTGGATTTGATCAGTGTCTGTACGCCTAACTTCCTGCATGCCCCTGTAACCCTGATGGCCCTTGAAAAGGGAATCAACGTTCATTGTGAAAAGCCCATCGCCCTCAATGCCCAGGAAGCAGCCGCCATGGTTGAAGCCAAGAATAAGTCTGGCAAGAAGCTCATGGTAGCCTTAAACAACCGCTTTACAAATGAATCTGTCTTTGTGAAGCATTATATTGACTCTGGTGCTCTCGGGCCTATCTACCATGCTAAATGCGGCTGGCGAAGGCGTAAAGGCATTCCAGGCAAGGGAGGATGGTTCACGCAGAAGGCGTTTTCAGGCGGTGGACCCTTGATTGACCTAGGTGTTCATTTTATGGATCTGGTCATGTATTTTATGGGCTATCCGGAGGTTGAAACTGTTTCAGGCTCTACCTATGACCGATTTATGCATCCTGACGGTGAAAAGGTTCCGGGCTGTGACGTCGAGGATATGGCAACAGGCATCGTCAGACTTAAAAATGGCTGTACCATTGATTTCGAGTTTAATTGGGCTTCCCATGTCGAAAAGGAATACAACTATTACGAGATCCTTGGCGAAAAGGGCGGAATCAGCTATCGAGACGGCGAACTGAAGATATATACCGACATTGCCGGAACCAGTATAAATATGGTGCCTGAAATCGATAAATACAACAAAAAGCTTGATGAGTTTGAGCATTTTCTGGATTGCATACGGAATAACAAGGAACCCCTTGCGGCTCCTGAAGAGGCTGCCAAGCTTATGGCTGTCATCGATGCCATTTATAAGTCGTCGGCAACAAAGCGTGAGGTTGTTTTATAAGAACAATTGTCTTAAGGAGGTTTGAGTGTTTATGAAGATCGGTATTCAGATGTATACACTAAGAGACCTGACAGAGAAGGATTTTAAGGGTACAGTGGAAAAGGTTGCAGCTATTGGTTATGAGGGCATTGAGCTCGCGGGCTATGGGGGGTTGTCTTCCGATGAGATGAAGGCTTTGCTCCAAAGAATAGGTTTAAAAGCCCTAGGCTCTCATGTGGGCATGGATAGGCTCAAAGAGCATCTTGACGAAGAAATAGCCTATAACAAGGCCATTGGCAGCACGTATCTTGTATGTCCCTACATGGAGTACAAGAGCCAGGAACAATTCCGTGAAACTGCAACGATATTGAACGAGATAGGCGAAAAGGTTAAGACACACGGGCTTCAGCTTTGCTACCACAATCATGCTCAGGAGTTCCAACAGTTTGGAGACCTTTTCGGACTCGATATCCTCTTCAACGAGACCAGCTCCGATAATCTTCAAGCTGAAATTGATACCTATTGGGTTCAGTTTGCCGGACATGACCCAGTGGCCTACCTAAAAAAATATAAAAGCAGATGTCCGCTGCTTCATCAAAAAGACATGGCAGACGATGAGAAAAAGAGCTTCTGTGAAGTCGGAAACGGCATCATGGATATTCCTGCCATCATAGAAGCAGCTGGTGAGATAGGTGTTGAGTGGTTCATCGTTGAGCAGGACAGCTGCCAGCGTCCTCCGCTCGACAGCATTAAGATGAGCTACGAATATCTCAAAAAGAATGGTTTATAGAATGTTAAGGCTAGAAATAGAATGAGAGGAGAAACCGATATGGTTTTAGGTTTTTTAACAGTTTGTTTGGGGAACATGCCCTTAAAGGAAAAAGCAAAATGGGCGGGAGAGAATGGCTTTAAGGCGCTTGAAGTGGCTTGCTGGCCCCGTTCTAATGACAGAGACTATGCATCCAGCGATTTAGATGTGGCAACCCTGACACAGGGTGAGGCCGATGAAATAAAGGCTTACTTCAAGGAATACGGCCTGACCATTTCATCACTGGCTTATTATGATAACAACCTGGACAGAGCCTTGAACAAGCGTGCCTTTGTCAACAACCATGTCAAAAAGTGCATTGACGCGGCAGTAATGCTGGGTGTTCCGGCCGTAGGAACCTTTGTGGGAAGAAATATAGACAAGAGCATCAAGGACAATTTTGATGAATTTGAGGTTGTTTTCAAGGATCTTGTGGGCTATGCCGAACAAAGAGGCATCAAGCTCATGATTGAAAACTGTCCTATGGAAGGCTGGCAGATGGCCGGTGTGCCAGGAACTATTTCCTTCACACCAGAGCTTTGGGAGGAAATGTTCCGTCGCGTACCCAACGCCAATTTTGGTTTGAATTTTGACCCCTCGCACCTTTTATTCCAGCTTATCGACTACATTCCACTCATCGAGAAGTTCAAGGATCGTATCTTCCTGTCTCTTATACACATCTCCGA
>JAOABT010000297.1 GCA_026418215.1 Clostridia bacterium
ATCCATACCTATGGGAGACCCTGGGATTGTCTAAAAATGTCGAATTTAAGCGTATTACGCCGAACAAAAAAATTTTATTTTCAACCTTGGAACAGGGTGGTAAAATGACCGTATAGAAAGAAAACAATGTTTTTTGAAGGATTTCAGGTGTTTAAAATGAGGGTTGGCTTACTCATAGGTGTTTTTAATAACAGCTATAGCTTAAGTGTCGTCCGTTGGATTTCACAGGAGGTCCAGAACCGGCATGCTAACCTGATTGTGCTTGAAGGCCTTAGTCTCGAAAACAATTCCTCAAAGGATTACGCCGGAAATACACTCTTCAGACTCATTACCAAAGAGCGTCTTGATGGTCTCATCATCCTGTCGAGCTCCATTTCAACGCATACGAGCAAAGAGCTCGTCGATGATCTTGCACATAGAGTACCTGTCCCCGTCGTCGTGGTTGGACTTGAGGTCGATGGCATAACCTCAATCGTCCTCGACAATACTGCAGGCTTTGAGAAGGTTATCAACCATCTGGTTTCCCATGCCTACAAACATTTGGCCTTAATCAGCGGGCCCATAAGCAATCCCGAATCACTTGCAAGGCGGGATGCCTTCCTGAAAACGGTCTATAAAAATGGTCTTGAGGTGCCCGGCGAATATATTCTCGAAGGGAATTTCGGTTATTTTTCCGGCTACAATCATGCAAAACGATTGGTGCAAGCTGTAAAAAAGAAAGCTATTGATGCCATCGCTTGTGCAAACGACGAAATGGCCTTCGCCGTTATTCGTTGCTTTTCGGAAAGCGGCATTCGTGTTCCCGATGATGTGGCCGTAACAGGCTTCGATGATACCGGTCTATCGGTATTTTTCTCCCCTCCGGTTACAACCGTAAGCCAGCATTTTGACTTGATGGCTAAAAAAGCGGTCACGGCTTTGTTTGAGCTCATGCTCGGCCGAAAAAACGTTCAGGTTCATACCTTTGAGCCTGAATTGGTGGTAAGGAAAAGCTGCGGCTGCTGTCAGATTGAGGAATCCGGTAAAGAGTCCATGTTTCCTTTTGTGAGCTCTTATCGTCTCAACGGACGGCTCCAACTGCTTAGCCTTGACGAACTATATCCGTTCCTCAACAATTATTTGACAACCAATAATATCCTCCAATGCTATATCGTGACCTACCCTGAGCCCCTGGCCTTCGATGAGGTGACGGGTATTCGAAATGCTCCCAAGGGTCAGATATTCTATGGCTTTTCACAAGGTAAGCAGGTTTTCTACCCCAAGTCTTTCTTATTCACAGATATTTTGCCCTCCCAGCTTTTAGAGCCTATTAAGGAGTCCATGCTGATTAAGCCCCTCTTTTTTGGGAAAAGTCAATATGGCTTTCTCTTCGTATCGGCGGTTGAGGCTATGGCGCATTTTATTGAGGACTTGAGCATGGAGCTCTGCCATTACCTTGAAAGCATCAATATGGCAAACGAGAAGCGGAATATTGAAAAGCGGCTTTCAGAGGCCCGCGAGAGTCTCATGATTTCCAATCGAAAGCTCAATGAGCTTACCGTTAAGGAGAACCTCGATAAGCTCAGCAGCATACGCTACCTTGCGGCAAACATGCTCCAGCGCCGGAAGGGCAGCTCAGGTGACTATTCTCTCATTCTGGTGGAGATAGATAACTTCAACGAGATCTGTGCCCTGTTTGGTTTTGGGGAGGGCGAATACGTTATCTACAACGTGTCAAATATTCTTGCCAACTCCATTCGAGAAGATGATTTCCTGTCCCATCAGTCCTGTGAACGCTACGTCATACTGGTGAAAAATATCCAGGAGGACCCGATCAAAGCCTTCGAGCAGCGCTTCACCCATAAGCTTGCCGATCTTAACAGCAAACATCAAAAGCCTTATTCCATCAGCTTCACCTGGGGCTCTGCCTATGCTAACATAGAACAGGACTTTGAGACCCGTCTACCAGCTGGCAGAGCGAAGCCTTAACCAAGCAAAAAAGAACAAGAAGCAGATTATTTAACCGGAATAAGAAAACCCCTGTCATGAAGCCTTTGACATCGTCAAAAAGCTTCGCTGGCAGGGGTTTTAATTTTATATTTCTCTGTTGTATTTTGAATGATTGACCTAAGTTTACATCCAGGAAAGCTTCTCTGTCCCCGAGACGCCTCCGGTTCTCCCATTGGCTCAGGCTTTGCTTTACTGCGCGTAAGCCGCTCTTTCCTGCTCCTCAATGAGCTGGTTGGTGTAAAGCCTGTAGTAGTAGCCCTTCTTGCGGATAAGCTTCTTGTGTGTTCCTTCTTCAATGATCCGGCCTTTGTCGATAACCAGAATCCTGTCCGCCGAACGGATGGTGGAGAGTCTGTGGGCAATAATGAAGCTGGTTCTGCCCTCAAGAGCCCTGTTCAAGGCATCCTGGATGAGGTGCTCGGTTTCGGTGTCAACCGACGAAGTTGCTTCGTCGAGCACAAACATGCCCGGATTGGACAGAATAGCTCTTGCAAAGGACACAAGCTGCTTCTGACCAGTCGAGAGTCTGCTTCCGCGCTCGCCCACCTCAGTGTCATAGCCCTTTTCAAGGTTCATGATGAAATCATGGGCATTAACAATCTTGGCTGCCTGTTCAATGTCTTCATTGGTGGCGTCCTGACGGCCATAGGCAATGTTCTCACGAACAGTTCCGCTAAAAAGGTGCGGCTCCTGAAGCACATACCCGATATTGGAATACATCCACAGAAGCGGTCTTTCACGGTAGTCTACGCCGTCTACAAGAATAGAACCTTCGGTGGGCTCATAGAAGCGGCAGGCCAGGTTGATGATGGTTGTCTTGCCGGAGCCGGTCTCACCCACAAGAGCAACCTTCTCGCCTGCTTTGATGGACAGGTTGAAGTTTTCAAGAATATTTCCGCCTTCCTTGTAGCGGAAGGTCACATCCTTAAATTCAACGTTTCCGGTAAAGGAGGGCCATGCCTCACGGTTTGAATCCAGCATCTCACCAAAATGAGCCGTAACCTTTTCATTATCCTGAATATCGTTTTCGGTCTCAAGCAGGGTCACGACGCGCTCTGCCGAGGCCTGCGTATACTGAAGCTCCGTAAATACTCTTGCAAACTGCTTGACAGGCTCAAAAAACTGTACGGCATAGGAGATAAACAGCACAAGCGTACCATAGCTGGCTGTATAGGCTCTGACCTCATAACCGCCCGTCCAGAGCACAAGCCCTGTTGCGATGCTTCCCAAAAGCAGAATCAATGGTGTATAGATGGAGGAAATGGTTGCGGCACGGATAGAAAAGTTTCTCATATCCTCTGTGACCTTCTCAAACTCCTCCAGCATATGATCCTCAGCGCTTAGGGATTTGATGGTCTTAGCGCCGGTGATGCCTTCGTTAAAGGCAGCGGTTATCTGCGAGTTATACTTTCTGGTCTTTCTGAAATTGTGCAGAATCTTTTTCTGGAAGATCATGCTGATAATGACCAGGAAGGGCACTACAGACAGCACCAGCAGGGCATATTTCACATTGGTCAGCAGCATGAAGATGGTCATGAGCACGACCAGGAAGATAGACCAGAAAAAGTCCACCACATGCCAGGATAGTGTTACACCGATACGTCTGATATCAGAGGTCATACGTGCCATGAGCCATCCTACCGGGGTCCTGTCGTAGTAGGATATCGGAAGCTCCTGCAGCTTCTTGAATGCCGCCTTCCTCATGTCGTAGGGGATGCTGTGCTCAATCGTTCCGGCATTCTTGATCATCAGCCATACATTGCTGCCTTGAAAGAGGACCATGAAGGCCACAAACAGGCAGAAGGGCACAAAGTTGGTAAGGCTCTTGGTCACAACAAAGTTATCGATGGCAAACCTTGTAAGGTTGGTGAACAAGGTATCGACCAGGGCTAAAAACAGCATCTGGACGATGAGCAGAATAATACCCTTTTTATAGGGTTTGGCGAATACAGCGAGCTTTTTGACGGTGTTCAAGTCTATGCGTTTGCTGTACTCCTGTTCTTCGTAATGCATATCGGATTCATCCTTTCTAAGTTAAACCGCATCGTCAAGGTCATCGCCCAGAGAGCTCTGGATATCCCAAATCTTACGGTAGAGTCCGTTATGTTGAATAAGTTCCTCGTGAGAGCCCGATTCCACAATCCTGCCCTTGTCGAGGACCAGGATCTTATCGGCCTCCGCAAGGGTTGTGATGCGGTGGGAGATAATGATGGTCGTGGTTTCCTTGCGCCTTTCGCGGAGGGCCTGACGGATCTGGGCATCGGTTTCGGTATCGACGGCGCTCAAAGAGTCATCAAAGATCAGAATGGGCACATCGCGCGCAACGGTTCTGGCAATGGCGATTCTCTGACGTTGGCCGCCGGAGAGCGTCACACCTCTTTCACCCACAATAGTGTCGTAGCCCTTCTCAAACTCAAGAATGGCATCGTGGACCGACGCTGTCTGAGCCGCCGCATGCACATCATGGTCTTGAACCCTGAAATCGCCAATCTTGATGTTCTCGGTAATCGTTTTGGAGAACAGGAAGGGCTCCTGGAGCACGATTCCCACATGCTTTCTGATCCATTCCCTGCTAAGCTCACTAAGCTCTACGCCGTCAATCAGGACATGGCCCTTCTGGTAATCGTACAGCCTTAAAAGAAGGTGAACCAGCGAGCTTTTACCGGAGCCCGTTGAGCCCAGTATGGCTACTGTCTGGCCTTTCTCTACCTTAAAGCTGACACCATCCAGGACCGGCTTATCTTTTTCATATTCGAAGTGTACATCGTCAAATACGATTTCTCCCTCGATGGGGTGGTCGTTTCGGCCCTGCTTGTAATCCTCGGGCTTGGCATCAAGTATCTCGTTGATACGCCCAAGAGAGACAAAACACTGGCCCATGAAGCCCATCATCTGTCCCAAGCCGCGCAGCGGCCACACCAGCATACCAGCGTAGGACGAGAAAGCAATGATGGTACCTATGGTGATATGGCCTTGCGTGGCCCAGTACGTACCAACAGCTATAACAAGGGCATGCTGGGACATACAAATCAGGTCCGTACCTGCCCAGAAGTTAGCCATCAGACGGACGATTTTCAAGTTGAGCTGTCTGAAGTTCTGGTTCTTTTCGTCAAATTTATCCATCTCAAACTTTTGAGCTCCAAAGGCCTTGACCACGCGCACACCAGTCAGGTTTTCCTGGAGGGCTGCCGACATGTGACCTTCCGCCTCATCAGTCTGTAAAAAGATCTTCATCATATTGATAAAGAATCTCACTGTGATAACAAAGACAATCGGAATCAGGATAATGGAGATCAGGGTGTACTGGGGGCTCATGGAGAACATGATAATAAGTACCACAATGACCTGCATGATGATCTGCAAGGCTTCCACAAACTGCCCTGAAATAAAGTTCTGGACGGTTTCAATGTCCGATGTGCAGCGCTGGACAATGTCTCCCGTCTGAGCCTTCACGTGGTAATCGAAGGGTAGGTGCTCCAGATGGTTGAAGAGCTTTTCTCTTACCCGCTTTGAGGAATTTTGGGCAGCCGCCGCCGAAAGCTTTCCCTTTAAGTACATGAAGGTTCCCTGGAAGACCGTGATTGTAACAAGTGACACGAGTATCAGCCAGAGATTGTTCCGTAGAAAGGGTAAGCCACCCTGCTGCTGGATGAGTTTGTTCAGCCAGTGCGGCAGGTTCAGGGGTTCCTTCCCGATGATAGAGTCGATGGTTATTTTAATAACCAACGGCGCTATTGAAGCAAAGACTGTCATCAAAAGGACCGAAATAACGGCCATGACATACGTGCCTTTGCTCCCGTGCATAAAATTGAACAGAAGCTTGAATTTTTTTAGCATTTCTATATCCTCCTTAAAAACCGGCAAAAGGTGAAAAAACACACGAAATGACGAAAAAGGCAAATGAAAAACATCGTTTTATCATTTTTTAACGTCACCAACACAAAGTCAGGCTTTGTGGTCTGACTCAGATATAAAACTAGGTTTTACGAAAACTAACGAATTAGAATGTTAGAATGCCGTGGAAACTGGCACGTGAGAGGCTACCGGCGGCCGCGACAATGTCAAACCTATTTTTAAATCTGAACCAAATGGACTTGAACAAATTACTGATCATCTCGCGACCTCCTTCCAATAGAAATAATGATTAGCATATAGTATATTATACCAAAGAATAGTAAAAAGCAAATGTTTTGGCAAGGTGTAATAAATTCGTAATACTTATATGACAATAACGTTATTAACATACTTGGGGGCATTGTGAAGAATCATTGACCAAAAATACTTATGCTTTCTCTCTTATGTGTATTCCTATTAATCGGGTGCACCTTAAGAAAAGGAGAAAGCTCGCCTCAGAATAACAAATCTCGCGATCCAATAAAACATTATTGCACGTCTGAATAAAATAAGAGGTAACAGGTTTCTTATGCCGACTAATCAACGCTATTTAAAAAGATTAATAAATAAACCAGCCTTCAGAATAATCATTCTTCAGGCTGGCGTTTTCTTTGTCATTAAGGGTATCACACGAGGCGAATCCGCTGCTGTTTTACGAAAAGCCATCAATATCTGCTTGGAGTGCATCGGAATTGGCTGACTTTTTCTGCATAGTCATGCTTGCCACCCAAGGTAATTCGCCGTCGCACAGGACAGCACGGTTGGTAAGAGTCTCTGCTGGATAGCGTTCCTCCGTCATCTTTTAAAAGAAAGCTTTGGGATTAATCTTCCTCGCCAAACAGCTGCAGGCCCTCCCTCATGACTTCGCCTACCGTGGGATGGGGGAAAACGGTCTTGCTTGCTTGATCTACTGTAAGGCCGTTTCCCATGATGAGCGCTGCTCCAAATATAAACTCCGAGGAGCCGTTGCCCAGTGCATGCGCGCCTAAAAGCCTACCCGTGCCTTTCTCTCTAAAGAGCTTCATAACGCCACGTGGTGAGCCCCCCTCGGCGGCATAGCGTCCGCTCAGCATCATAGGCACCTTAACGGCTTCATAGGCCGTATTGAGCTTCTGAAGCTCCTCTTCCTGGAGGCCTATCCAGGCTGCTTCAGGGTTGGTGTAAACAACCGAGGGAATGGCATCATAGCACATGATTTCATTTCCGCCTGCTATATTCTCAATGGCAACCTCGGCCTCACGATAGGCTGTATGGGCGAGCATGCTTTTCCCGTTTACATCACCGGCGGCATACACACCTTTAACGGCGGTCTCCATGGTTTCCGAGGTCTCTATCCTGCCTTTCGAAAGATCAAGCCCCAGGTTTTCGAGGCCAAAGCCGGCAACCCTCGGTCGTCTTCCAGTGCTGATGAGAATGCTATTTCCCTCTTCATGGCGTGTTTGTCCCTCCATATTAATGAAAAGGCCTTTGCTGTCTATCCCTTCTACCTTGCACCCC
>JAOABT010000302.1 GCA_026418215.1 Clostridia bacterium
GACAGGAGTATAATCCGGTGGTTTGCAGTTCTATTCTCCTGCATCGGTCATTACTTGAAAAAGTCAAGGGCTTTCCTGAAGAACCTTCGTGCAAGGGTGTAGAGGATTATGCGTTGTGGCTTCGGATTTGTTCACTGAGGACCATTGCATATATTGATGAGCCTCTTGTAACATACATGGATGATGCAAAAAATAGTGTCCGCGGGGAAGTGACTAATAATTTCTACGAACAAAGGATACAGTTGTTTAAGAATTTCTTATCATGGTCTCCCAAAGGAAGTACTTATGACACTATAGTCAAAAACTTGTTAGCAAAAACAAAAATTATGTTTATCTACTCGCTATTGAAATTAAGTATTAAGAACCTGATAAAAAAATAGGTGGATTATGAAGATAGCCATATTATATATCTGTGTTGGCAGGTATACAATTTTTTGGGATGAGTTCTATAGAAGCGCTGAAAAGTATTTTTTGCCTGAAGAAGAAAAAAACTATTTTGTTTTTACTGACGGAGAAATTATCCTCGCGCAAGAAGACAATAAAGTAATAAAAGTATTCCAAGAGGACTTGGGATGGCCGTTTAACACGCTCTTCCGCTTTAAGATGTTTAAAAAAGTTGAAGAACAGTTAATAAACTATGACTATATCTTTTTTTTCAATGCCAATATGCTCTTTCTGGACAAGGTTGGACATGAAATCCTGCCTATGGAAGAAGGGCTTGTTGTAACAGAACATCCGGGATTTTATAATAAGAAAAGGTCGGATTATACTTATGAGACAAACCCAATGAGCTTAGCCTATATTCCTGAAGCGGAAGGGCAAGTATATGTTTGTGGCGGCTTAAATGGAGGAAAAGCGAAAGACTATTTAGAACTTATTAATTGTTTAGAAGAAAATATTCAAAAGGATTATGAAAATAACATTATAGCGGTCTGGCATGATGAATCACATATCAATCATTACATATTATCCCATAAATATAAACTTCTTTCGCCAAGCTATGCCTACCCGGAGGGTTGGAAGCTTGGAATTAAGAAAATTATTCTTATCCGTGACAAGAACAAATATGGCGGACACCATTTCTTAAGAGGGACTTCCGGTAATACAACGCTTTTTGCAAGATTAAAGCAGATAATATGGAGGAAGCCATGATTATTTGGTTCGGGGGAGGTCTCGGAAATCAATTATTTCAATATGCATTATATCATTGTGCTGAAGCAAAAGGATATCCGGTTTACGCTGATTTATCATTCTACAATAAGGCTGTATGCCATAATGGCTTTGAATTAGAGTCTATTTTCGGTATAAAACTTCGAGAATGTGACGAAAAAGAATTACGCCAGTATAAAGACCGCTATGACATAATAGCTCGGGCTATCAGAAAGCTGCTTATTCCTAACTTTGGGTTAAAAACTAATATAATAAGAGAACAGAATTCAAGGTTTATCGATGGGTTAATCAGTGAGCAGAATAAAGATTCTTACCTGTTGGGGTATTGGCAAAGTAACGGGTACTTTACGGAATTTGAGAAAGAAATTAAAGATGCTTTAATTTTTCCTCAGCTTGACGAAAGGAATCTAGCTGTTGAAGAAGAAATTAAGAGGAGCAGCTCAGTTTCTATCCATGTCAGGCGAGGCGATTACCTCAATAAAGATAATATCAACTTGTTCAGCAATTTGGGTGATTCCCACTATTACGATTTGGCGATTTCCTATTTGGAAAGCCGTTTCAGTGATTTGAGATTTTATATATTTTCGAACGACAACGATTGGTGCAGACGACATCTGAAGCTCAAATCTCCTGCAGTTTTTGTAGATTGGAATAATGGTATCGGCAGCTATAAAGATATGCAGCTCATGGCAGCCTGTAAGCATAATATCATTGCAAATAGCTCCTTTTCCTGGTGGGGCGCCTGGCTTAATAGAAATCCGGGCAAGACTGTGATTGCACCCGAAAAATGGTTTATTGATAAATCAGGTTATAGTAATGAGATGATTATTCCAATAGAGTGGGTTAGAATCGATGGCTAATAAAAGACTAACTGATCTTGTGTCGGTTGTAATGCCGGTATATAATGGGGCGGCATATTTAAGAGAGGCAATAGAGAGTATCCTTAACCAGACGTATGGTAACTTTGAGTTCATCATTATCGATGATGGCTCCACTGATGACTCGTGTGAAATAATACGTTCATTCCAGGACACGCGTATAATATATGTTAAAAACGAACACAACTTAGGTATTTCAGCCTCATTGAATAAGGCCCTTGGGTTAGCTAAGGCTAATTATATTGCACGATTAGATTGTGATGATATAGCAAGTCCAAACCGCCTTGAAGTGCAGCTTAGGTATATGAAAAAAAACCAGGATATAGGTATATGCGGAAGTTGGGTGCAATATTTTGGAATTAAAAAAGGAGTCATGACCTACCCAATTTATGATCAGCACATCAAAGCCTTTTTAAATTTTCGAAATGCTTTCGCACATCCTTCTGTTATGATGAGAAAATCTGTATTCGAAAATTACCCTATTTGCTATAGTGCGAACAGTGTGATTGAGGATTTTAAGCTTTGGTCACAGTGTGCCAATTATACGAAATTTCATAATATCCCTATGAGACTTACTTCCTATAGGATCGTTGAGAGTAGTCTTTCTCATGACCCTCAAAAACAAAAGCGCATCATGGAAGCCTATTACAAGCTGGTGGATGAAAATCTAAAGAGCAATTTCAAAATTGATATTACAGCGAGACAAATACTGGTCCATTCTGCAGACATAAATGTCATACGAGAAAACGAAATAAAGATTCAAGAGGTTCTTGATTGGCTTAATTATTTAAATAGAGTGAATGCTCAAAAAAAAGTATACAACCAATCAGCGATGCATGCTATGCTGAGTTATAGATGGTATGAAATCTGCTCAGCTTATAGTTTTGAAGGATTGCGTACATTCAGTAAATATTTTTTCTGCCGATACAACGGTCTCTGGCATAGACCGTGGCATGTTTTAAGACTCTTTTTATTGTGTTTGAGAAAAGCTAGGTGAGGGTATTATTATGAAGCAAAATTGTTCGACTGATGTTACCATCATAATAAAAACTTTTGAGAGGGAAAAAGCGTTGATAGGGCTTTTACAATCAATCCGGCTTTTGGGGTATACATACCCGATTATTGTTGCGGACGATAGTAAAGAGCCCTATAAGGACAATATTATAGGCCTATTCCCCGACCTTGACATCTCCTATCATGTGCTTCCTTTCGACAGCGGCTTGTCCTATGGACGAAATTACTTGCTAGAGCATACTCATACCAAGTATTTTGTGTTATGCGATGATGATTTCTATTTCGATAAAAATACCGATATTGAAAAGGCAAGAGCAATACTTATCCGAGAAGATGTTGATATTCTGTCAGGATTGCTATATAACTACTTAAAGGTTAGAGGCGATAATGAAGGTTTCCTGCCAAAGCTCCAAAAGGCATTAGGTCTTGGGACTGTTCAGACTTACGTGGGAAACATCAATAGGCAGGGCAAGCATGTGACTGCTACTATCAGAACGAGAGTACGCGAGGAGTTTGTCAAATCGGATTTAGTCCATAATTTCTTTATTGGCAAGACAGGCGAAATACGAAAAATCGGAGGATGGGATCCAACTCTGAAACTATCAGAACATGCGGAGTTCTTTCTACGGGCAAAGAGCTGTAATTTGAAGGTCGGACATTCCGGCGTATGGTCTACAAGGCATTATCCCATTCTACTGAAAGGGTATCAGTCCTTTCGGAAGAGAGATTTTGATCTGGATTTGTTTAACAAATATGAATTAGACTCTTGGATTGACATCGTTGATAACGGGTCAACCTTTATCAGGGAGAGGGAGAATGGTAAAATTACTTTAAAAAGAGTTTTCCACAAGAACCTAAGGGGTTTATTAAGGTTTCTTTACAATAAACTAAGGAAATAGTATTGGTAATCAAATGAGGATATTAATTTTAATTAACAATGATATTGGTCTGTATAACTTTCGAAAAGAACTCATACAAGAGTTGATAAATCAAGGTAATGAGGTAGTTATCTCGTTGCCTTATGGGCCAAAGGTGAAGGAGCTGGTTAATCTGGGGTGCCAATTCATTGACACTCCTATTGACCGAAGAGGTATAAATCCTTTAAAGGACTTTAAGCTATTTATTCATTATTTAAAGATACTTAAGGCTATAAAACCAGATAAAATTTATTCGTATACAATAAAGCCGAACATTTATGGTGGCCTTGCATGTAAATACGTCGAATGTTTCTTTATTCCTACGGTTACGGGCTTGGGTTCTGCCTTGCAATCGTCAAATGCATTTGCTTACATCATAAGAAAGCTTTATAGGTGGAGCTTTTCTCGATGCGAGAGGGTTATATTTGAAAATGCCGGGAATAGGGATTACTTCATAAAACATAGAATCATCGCATCTTGCAAGGCTGTTGTTGTTAATGGTGCAGGAGTTAACCTAGGGGATTTCCCTTATGCACCTCTTGTTTTTGACGGACCCACTATTTCCTTTTTGTTTATGGGTCGTATCATGAAAGAAAAAGGCGTGGAGGAGCTCTTTTATGCTGCAGAAAGAATAAAAAAGAAATATGAGCATGTTGAATTCATCATCCTAGGGTTTTATGAGGACGATTACAAGCAACGGGTTAGCAAACTTACAGAAGATAAGATCATCAAATTTGAGGGGTTCCAAGATAATGTCAAGGAGTATATTAAGAAGAGCCATTGTGTTATTTTGCCTTCCTACCATGAAGGCATGTCCAATACGCTACTAGAAGCCGGTGCTATGGGACGTCCATTAATAACAACCGATATCCATGGCTGCAAGGAAGCAGTAGTTAATAACAAAACGGGCTTTTTATGCCGCGTCAAGGATGGTGGGGATTTACTCAACAAGCTTGAGGATTTCCTATCCTTATCACATGAACAAATGATTGAAATGGGGAAACAATCCCGAAGCCATATAGAAAAAAATTTTAACAGAAAGGAAATTGTACACCGTGTAATGGCGATATAAGCAGCGACTAAATTTTAGAATTACATATGTATATTGGTCGAATTATGGTTGTGATTATGATTCTTGCCCACAAGAATCCTCAGCAACTTTGCAGACTGATAAGCTCGCTCAATAATCCTGACATTAAAATTTATGTAAATATTGACCTTAAATCTGAAATAGAGGCGAATGTTAATCAAAAAAACGTATTTTATGTATCAAATAGGGTTAAGGTTTACTGGGGCACGTATTCATTAGTCCAAATGATCCTAAGCGGCCTTGTCGAGATTACAGAGAAGGAAAAGACTTTTAATCATTTAATTCTTATAAGCGGTGAAGATTACCCGCTTTGGACGAATGACCAAATTGTTGCATTTAGTGAAGCCAATATCAATCATGAATTCATTGAGTATACTACTCTGGATGAAAACGGATGGATCGGCGCGAGAAAGCGATTTGAGCATATTTATCATAATGGGACTAGCATTGTTTGTACTACATTTTTTAGAGTCATTAACAAATTGTTTGACTTAATTAAATATTACAGGCCTTTTTATGATGGTTTGAAACCGTTTGGCGGATCTGTTTGGTGGATGCTTTCAAAAAGCGCAATAAACCATATCTTACAATTTGTCGAATTGAACCCCAACTTTACAAAATACATGCGCAGTGTAAGATGTCCTGATGAAATCTTTTTCCAAACAATTCTCTGTAACTCAGTGTTTCAAAGGAGTATAATCAACAATAATTATCGCTATATAAGCTGGGAGACATGTAAAAAAGGACTGTCCTCCAATCCCGATTATCTGACCTATGAGGACTTGGATAATATATGGGAATCAGGCAAGATGTTTATGAGGAAGGTTTCCTTGGAAAATAGCTCTCACTTAATGGATACGGTAGACTGCCTTAGGCGAAACAAGGAGAATCAGTTTAATGAAGGGTTTAAAGAGATCAATTGATTTTGTTCTTTCCTTAGTTGGTATTCTTATATTAACACCACTGTATCTCGTATTGGTCGCAATATCATTCATAACTATCGGTAGCCCTGTTTTTTTCAAGCAAGCCAGGCCAGGCCTTAAAGGCAAGCTATTCTACATGTACAAATTTAGAACCATGACGGATCGCAAGGACGCTAACGGCAACCTGCTGCCCGATAAGGACCGGTTGACCCGGTACGGGAAGTTCCTAAGAAGTACAAGCCTGGATGAAATTCCGGAGCTATTCAACGTGCTAAAAGGCGATATGAGCCTTGTAGGTCCCAGACCGCTCCTTGTTGAGTATCTTCAATACTATACTCCAGAGCAAATGAGACGTCATGATATGAGGCCGGGCATAACGGGCTGGGCTCAGATCAATGGAAGGAATGCCATTTCATGGGAACAAAAATTTAGCTTGGATACATGGTACATAGATAATTGGAGTTTATGGCTCGATCTCAAAATACTTGTTCTTACGGTTATGAAGGTATTCAAGCGTGAAGGAATCTCTGCTGAGGGCAGTGCTACGATGGAAAAGTTCAGGGGTTCTTCTCTATAAAGGGAGCGGCTGGGATGGAAAGAATCTGTATTATTGGCGGTAGTGGCCACGCTAAGGTTGTAGCGGATATCATAGAAGCAATGATTGATAATGGCTATAATGCTGAAATTATCGGCTTTTTGGATGATGATTCAATGAAGACAAAGCTTTTGAACTACCCTCGACTAGGGGACACAAGCTTTGCAAGCGAGTTAGCAAAAGAGGGCATAAGCTTTATTATTGGAATCGGCAATAACGCAGTAAGAAAAAGGATTGCAGAAAGTCTTCATGCCCATTGGATTAAGGCGATTCATCCCAAGGCTATAGTCAGCCCGTACGCCTCAATAGGGGATGGGTCGGTTATCATGCCGGGGTGCGTTATAAATGCGGAAGCAGCTGTTGGCTGCCACGTCGTCGGCAATACTTCTTCCTCCATTGATCATGATTGCAGAATTTCTGATTATGTACATATAGCTCCTCATGCCACTTTGTGTGGAAATGTCTGGGTAGGGGAATGTACACATGTCGGTGCTGGTGCTACAATTATACAGAACATTAAGGTTGGCGAAAGCTCCGTGATAGGGGCTGGGTCAGTCGTCGTGCGGGATATCCCATCACAGGTGACAGTCAAGGGAGTTCCCGCCAGGTAAAGGAGTTGCTTGCTTTGGATAAAAGAATTTACTTGTCTCCGCCTGATATTACAGGGCGTGAAATTGAGCACGTTATGGAAGCCTTTAATAGCAATTGGATTGCTCCATTGGGGCCACTTGTCGATAAATTCGAGCAGGCTGTCTCGGGGAAAATCGGAATAAAATCAGCTCTGGCACTATCCTCGGGAACGTCGGCCATACATCTGGCGCTTAAATACATAGGAGTGAATCCGGGCGACACAGTCTTCTGCTCATCGCTTACGTTTTCGGGCAGCTGCAACCCGGTTTGTTACGAACGTGGTGAGCTTGTTTTTATAGATTCTGAGCGTGAGTCTTGGAATATGTGCCCCCTGGCTCTCGAAAAGGCACTCGTTGACGCAAAACGCAAGAACAAGCTGCCTAAGGCTGTTATCGTTGTTAACTTATACGGACAGAGCGCAGATATGGATAGAATACTTCCGCTTTGCGAGGCATACGGTGTTCCGGTTATTGAAGATGCTGCGGAATCCCTGGGGGCTTACTATAAGGGCAGAAGCAGTGGCACCTTTGGTATGTTCGGCACCTTTTCGTTTAATGGCAATAAGATTGTCACGACGAGTGGCGGAGGCATGCTTGTATCAGATAATGAGGAAGCCATCGAAAAATGCCGGTTCTGGTCAACCCAGGCACGGGAAAAGGCCATTCATTATGAGCATAAGGAAATTGGCTATAACTACAGGCTCAGCAATGTCCTTGCAGGTATTGGCCTTGGTCAGTACGAACAAATCGATCAGAAAATAGAAAAGAAGAAAAGCATATACGATCGATATGTTAAAGCGTTTTCAGATATTGAAGAAATTTCAATGAATCCCATACCGGATTGGAGTGAGCCTAATTATTGGCTGAGTGTGCTATTGCTTTGTCAAGATAGTCATGTTAAGCCATCAGAAGTGTTGAATAAGCTGCAATCCTATAATATCGAATCACGCCCTGTTTGGAAACCCATGCATCTCCAGCCTGTTTTTGCAGACAGCGAATTTGTAACCTGTCAGCTCAATGGGGGTAGTGTTTCCGAGGACTTATTCCAAAAAGGGTTATGCATACCGTCAGGTACCAGTTTGAGTCGTGAAGACCAAGATAAGGTCATAGAGGTCATAAGAAGCTTGTTTAAAAAACCCTAAATGGGATTCCTTGTCAATTGATTTACACGGGTTGTATGGTAAAATATAAGATGGCTAGAAATTAAAAGCTTAATGGGGGTCCAATGTGAAGAAGCTTTACCGCAGTGCGGTTTTTTATTTTGCTGACATCATTACCCTTAATATAGGCCTGTTTATTGCTTACTTTATTAGGTTTGATTTCAATATTCAGTCTATTTCTGCGGACTTCATCCGATACATCATCCCGATTGCGCTCATTTCGAGCATTTTTAAGGTTGTCATTTTTTCCATGTTCAAGCTGTATCACAGCTTATGGCGATACGCTGGCGCTTACGAGGTTGTTAAGGTTGTTATTGCGTCCGCAGTAGCTAACATGTCATTGTCTGCAGTTTTAATTCTGCAATATGATTTTGCAGGCTGGACCTTTGCTCCCAGAAGTCTATTTGCCCTGACTTTCATGCTGGATGTGTTTGCTGTTGGTGGTGTAAGGCTGCTTTATCGAATCTACAGAAGGATGGTTACCGGCGCGGCCATAGATTACGATAATGTCAGGCGTGTTCTTATTATAGGTGCAGGCGACGCCGGCACCATTATTGCCAGGGAAATGAAACGCCATCCTGAGCTTCATCAAAAGCCCATTGCTTTTATAGACAACGACTCTTTTAAGGTAGGGAATAAGGTCAATGGTATTCCTATTGTAGGTAATGATAAGAAAATACTGAGTACGGTTCAGAAGGAACGTATCAATGAGATCATCATCGCTTTACCGAAAGCAAAGCCTGCTGTTCTTAACAAGATTTATGAGGAATGCTCGAAGACCAATTGCAGAATTCGCATTCTGCCTTCAGTATCACAAATCATTGATGAGTCAGTCGTCATGCAAAAGGTTAAGGATATTAGTATCGAGGATTTGCTTGGACGAGAAATGGTCAAGCTCAATACTGAAGAAATAGAATCCTTTATCTGCGGCAAAACGGTACTTGTAACGGGTGCGGGTGGTTCAATCGGCTCAGAGCTTTGTCGTCAGATTGCTGTCTTTAAGCCGAGCAAACTCGTTATGCTTGATAATTATGAGAATAATTTGCATGATGTGGTCTTAGAACTAAAGGTTAGATTTCCGTTAATAAGTATTGAACCTGTCATTGCTAACATTCGTGAAGCTCTTAGAATGGAGAATGTATTCAATAGCTATCGGCCAAATCTAGTTTTCCATGCGGCTGCGCATAAGCACGTACCACTTATGGAGTGGCATCCCGAGGAAGCCGTTAAAAACAATGTGATAGGAACCTGGAATGTCGCGCATTCGGCCCACAAGGCAGGAGTTGAGAGGTTCGTCCTTATCTCAAGCGACAAGGCGGTTAACCCCACCAATGTTATGGGCGCTACCAAACGTATAGCAGAAATGATTATTCAAGCGCTGAATACAAAGAGCACGACTGAGTTTGTAGCAGTCAGATTCGGAAATGTACTGGGGAGTAACGGTAGCGTTATTCCCATCTTCAAAAGGCAAATTGAGCAGGGGGGGCCGGTAACGGTGACCCATCCCGATATGACGCGATACTTTATGGCCATACCCGAGGCAGCCCAGCTGGTAATTCAGGCGGGAGCTATTGCAAAAGGCGGAGAGATATTTGTGCTTGATATGGGGCAACCAGTCAAGATTCTTACGCTTGCAGAAAATATGATACGTTTATCCGGATTTGAGCCTTATGAAGATATTCCCATTGAGTTCATCGGTATGAGACCCGGCGAGAAGCTTTACGAGGAGCTGCTCCTCTCCGAAGAAGGATTAGAAAAGACAAAGAATGATAAAATCTATGTAGGGAAGCCTCTCTTTACAGATTACCAACTGATTTACAACGAAATCGGCTCCCTTAATTCATCTTTACTAGATAAGGCAGACCCGTCTGAGATTAGGAACTATATAAAGCGGCTGGTTCCTACGTACGTAGAAAATAGCCCAGAACAGGTTGCCGCCGCGACAATAACACCGCTGTAAAACATTTTACATTGTTTTTTCATATTCTTTCCCTTAGTATTTCATATGTGGGTGATATTCTAAGACTGTAAGAATAAATCCATGAAAGGTGTGACGGATATGAGGAAGATCATTTCAGCAGTTCTTACAGTTTCCATGATTCTTGGCTCCTCTAGCATGGCTTTTGCCCAACCTAAGAATAAGGTGAGCCACAAGCCTTCTACAACCGTTAACAGTCAGACAGATGCAACCACAAGCGCAACCACTACGACTGCTCCTACTAAGAAATCAGAAGTTAAAAAGGTAGATACAAAGAGCACCACGGTACAGAGTGCAGCGACCGGTAA
>JAOABT010000362.1 GCA_026418215.1 Clostridia bacterium
AGATGTGTATAAGAGACAGGGTGGTTGGATAAGCGCCAATACCTCCTGGACATGGGAGTTGACGGCTTTAAAACCTTGGTTTTGAAGGCTTTTTCTCATAGTCGGAGTTTTCACTCTTTCACATTTAACACCATACTGAGGCCAAGCCCTTATCGCATAAAGACGTCTTCACTTCTACCGTTATACCGATGTATTTAGGCTTGTTGTCGCGTTCAAAAGCTTGTATGATGAAAAAAGAACTGTCGACGATCAACCATGGGGGAGATTAAAATGAAACAGAAGAACCAAAGAAGAACCGCTCTTTTGCTCCTGGTGCTTACGGCCACTTTGTGGAGCCTTGGGGGGCTTTTGATAAAATCCGTCAACGCGCATCCTTTAGCCATTGCAGGCACACGCTCTGCTATTTCGGCGGTTGTTATTTTTTTATATGTTAAAAAGCCTAAATTTACCTGGTCTTTTGCTCAGATTGCAGCGGCACTGTCCTATGCCTTGACCGTCATATTGTTTGTTGCGGCCAATAAGCTTACAACGGCTGCCAATGCCATTCTGATTCAATATTCGGCACCCTTGTATGTTGCACTTATGGGTGCTTGGCTCCTAAAGGAAAAGCCCAAGCTCATTGACTGGGCCACCATTGGTGTGGTCATGGGCGGTATGGTGCTGTTTTTCATTGACAAGCTGGATGTAAGCGGAATCTGGGGCAATATCCTTGCGGCCTTGAGCGGGCTCACCTTTGGCTTGTTTGCTGTATTCATGCGTATGCAAAAGGACGGCTCACCTGTGGAATCCGTTCTCTTAGGCAATATCATGACGGCTATCATTGGCTTGCCCTTTCTTTCTGTGGCTCTTCCCAATACGACGGGCTGGCTCTGCCTGGGCATTCTTGGGGTGGTACAGCTTGGAATCCCCTATATTCTTTACTCTATTGCCATTAAACAGGCTACAGCCCTGGAAGCCAGCCTGATACCTGTTATTGAGCCAATACTTAATCCTATCTGGGTATTTTTACTGCTTGGCGAAACGCCGGGGGCGCTTGCTCTCGCAGGGGGCATCATTGTTCTGATTGCAGTTACCGTGAGATGTGTCGTATCGGCTACAGCTAAGACAAGTGCCGAGGAGTCCCAAAACGAAGCGGTTGCAAGTTGAAAACTCAATAGTTTAAGTCACTGGCAATTAATCGTGGTAAATAATATACTAGAAAGTAGCATCATGTTTTAGTGTCCCAGGCCGTCTCTTGGAATCGACTTTTAAGTATTTTTCAACGTCACCAACCGGGAGATATGTTATGCTGCAGTTTTTCTTTGCTTATCGTACTGAGATTCCGGACAATTTAAAAGGACAGCTTTTTTCGCCCCAGCATTTGATGACTCTCACAATTATTCTGGCTGTGTGGGTTACCCTTATCCTGCTTTTAAGAAAAAGGTCCTTTGAGGCCAGGCGGAAATTTCTGCACAGCCTTTGCTTTTCCTTACCAGTTCTTGAGCTTTCTCGCATCATTTGGTTCGTTGCCATTGGGCACTTTTCTTTTGGCGATTCCCTGCCTCTCCATTTGTGTGGCTTAATGTGCATTCTCATGCCCTTGATGGCCGTTACAGAGCATCCGATTCTGAAGGAGTATGCCTTTGCAGTGGGCTTTGCGCCTGCCGTTATAGCATTATTAACACCTGATGTCTGGGATTATCCCGCCATCAGCTTTCAGTACATACAATCCATGACCGTTCATGGCGTCATCTCGTTTATTCCGGTATTCATGGTTTTTGCCATGGGCTACAAGCCGGACATACGTAAGCTGCCAAGAGTTATAGGTCTGGTCCTTGTGTTCGCTTTAATCATGGTACCGGTGGATCTTTTGACCAACGGCAATTATTTTTTCCTTTTCAAGGCGCCTCCCGGCACACCCATCGAGGTATTTGACAAGCTGGTGGGCTGGCCGTGGTATATTCTTCCGACATTCCTGTTAGGCTGTGTCTTGTGGGGGATTTGCTACTTGCCGTTTGAAGCGGCTCGTTTGCTTGGAAGACCCAAAATAAGGCTTTCTTCTGCCGATAAGGGCTAACGATATTGATAGGAAAAGAGGTTTTGTTTATGAAACCCTTTAAACTGCCCGAAGACTTCCTGCTAGGTACAGCAACAGCAGCCCTCCAAATTGAGGGCGGAGACACCAACAACAACTGGTATGAATGGTGCGAAGCCGGCCATATCAAGGATGGTTCTCACTCCAAGCGCGCCAATGACCACTATAACCGGGTTGAGGAGGACATTGGGCTCATGAGTCAAATCAATGCCTCCTGCTACCGCATGGGGCTTGAATGGAGCCGGTTGGAGCCTAAAGAGGGGTGCTTCTCCTCGGAGGCTGTTGCCCATTATCGGCGTGAAATTCTCCTTCTCAAGCAAGCGGGTATTGAGCCCCTTGTCACCTTGTTCCATTTTTCATATCCTACGTGGTTTTCAAAAAGCGGTGCCTTTGAAGCCGACACCTGTGTTGAACGCTTCAAGCGCTATGTCCTCTTCTGTGTCGAAAGCTTCGGAGATTTGGTCAGCGAGTGGGTAACCATCAATGAGCCCAATGTTTTCGCGGTATCGGGCTATGTTCAGGGGGTCTGGCCGCCTGGAAAAAAGGACATCCCTCTGGCACTGAAAATTATGCGGAACCTTGCTTTATGCCATCTGGAGACCTATCCCATCATCCATAAGGTCAGGAAGGAGCGCACCTACCCTGGCGAAACGAGGGTGGGTGTTGCGCACCATCTCCGTATTTTTGAGCCCCATAGCAATTCTCCCACGGACCGGCTTCTGACGTGGTTTTTAAAGCGCGCCTTCCAGGAAGCTGTCGTGAAGGTTACGACAAAGGGAAGTCTCTCTTTCCCGCTGGGCATGGGCTCGCCAAAAGGGGTGGGACCTTTCTGCGATTTCCTGGGTATCAACTACTACTCGCGTGATAAGGTGAAAGCCACAGCCAAGGGCATGTTCAAGCAGCTCGTTCAGCCGGGAGCCCCGACCAATGACTTGGGATGGGAGATCTATCCTGAGGGCTTGTACAGATTGTGCAAGGACATGTATCAGAAATACGGCATTCCCATTTATATTACTGAAAATGGAACATGCGATGCTGAGGACAAATTCAGGGCGCAATATATCGCCGATCACCTGTACCAGGTGTCAAGGCTCATTGAAGAGGGGATACCCGTCAAACGGTACTATTATTGGTCACTCATGGACAACTTTGAATGGATTGAAGGAGAAAGCGCCCGTTTCGGTCTCATCCACTGCGATTATGAAACGCAAAAGCGCACCATTCGCAAAAGCGGCAGGGTCTTCAGCGCTATCAGCAGAGATAAAGGGCTGACGCAGGACGTCATAGATGAGTTTGAAATTAAGTAGGCTAGGCTTTTTCATCGGGATGCCGAAAGCTTCTGATGAAGATATTGTCTCTTTCCAAGAGGTCGGATACGGTATTGAAGCCCAGTCTTTGCAAGAGATCAATGACGTTGGGGTTGTCAATGGGCGTTCCGTAGGTGGCCAGATCACCGTAGGCATTCATGTGCCCGGTCCCTTCCTTATAAGGAATAATGGCTTTGGGACCGCCTACGCAGCCGCCCACGCACCCCATTCCCTCAATGAAGTTTGCGCTGATTTCACCGTCCATGATATCCTTCAGTATACGCTTGCATTCCAGAACGCCGTTGGCTTGGGACGCATGAAGCTTTATTTTCCTTTTGGGAGTAATGCGGTCAAGCGTCTTGTCCACGGCCTCGCTCACGCCGCCTGTACGGCCATAGATGCGTCCTGCCCTCGAAGAGTGGTCGCGTTCGTCCTCTCCTAAATCTGCGGGATTGATGCCGGCCAGTTTAAACAAATCCTCTATTTCTTGAAATGTCAGAACAAAGTCCACGGCATCCCGGACGTCCGGCTCCTTGGCCTCGGCTTTTTTAGCCACACAGGGGCCTATAAAGACAGTGACGGCTTCGGGATGTATTCTTTTGATGGCTCTTCCGCAGGCCACCATGGGCGATACCGAAGGTGGCATGTGCGGAACGAGCTCGTTGTAAACCTTTTTGATCATGGCAACCCAGATGGGGCAGCAGCAGCTTGTAAGCATGAAATCCTTGTCGTCATGAATAGATCTGTCAAATTCCAGGGCTTCCTTGAGGGTGAGAATATCTGCAAAGAGAGCCACCTCCAGCATGCCGTAGAAGCCCAGGGCCTTAAAGGCGGAGCGAAGCTTTCCGGCTGTCACATCCAAACTGAACTGACCGTTGAAAGCCGGGGCAATCATGGCGTAAACGGGTGCCTCCTTCGTATGAAGCAGCTCGAGAATAGGCAGCATATCCTTCCTGTCTACCAGCGCATGGCTTTTACAAACCTCTACGCAATGCTCGCAGCCCGTGCAATGGCTGTGATCGATGACAATGCGTCCCTCTTCATCCCTCTTGATGGCAGAAAACAGGCACGCTGCCTCGCATGAGGCCTTGTCCTCAGGATCACAGGCCTCACAGCCCTCAATATGCATAACGGCAGCATGCCTTTCAGGATGCAGCAGGCATTCCAGCTGTTTCTTGCTATAATGGTCGTCTTGTTGGATTTTCTCGATTTCCTTATTCAGATGATGATGGAAAGAGGCCTGGACAAGCCTGTCATAAAGCTCTTTAAAGGTTTCCAATAAAAGCCCTCCCTTTTGAGCCCTATTTTTTCACAGCGGTAGCAAAACTATTCGGGAGTCATTAGCCGATGACGCGGATTTGCTTTTGGTTGTCCTTGCAGACATACATGGCCCGGTCGGCCCGTACGAAGACGCTGTTGAGCGCTGTGTCAACCCCTTTTTGATAGGCGGCCATGCCATAGGCGATGCTTATGGAAAACATGTGAGCGGTGCTGTTGAAGCGATCTATCTTTTCAAAAAGCTCGGAAAGGGTATCGTTTATAGCTTCCTCTTCCATACCGCGAATGATGACACAGAATTCGTCGCCGCCTATACGGTAGATTTCTCCGAGCTTCCCAAGTGTTTCTCTCAGAAGCTTAACTCCCTCTAAAATGAGGCAGTCACCTTGGCTGTGCCCCAGCTTGTCATTTACAGTTTTCAGGTTATTAATGTCCAGAATAATGAGGTGAATGGCGTCTTCCTGGTCCAGGTGGCTGTTAAGAGCCTCAATCATATCATCGAAGGAACGCCTGTTTTTAAGGCGCGTCAATCCGTCTGTGTAGGCTAAAGAAAGCAGAAGATCATTTCGGATATGAATCTCTCGTAAATGAAAGAGGTTCTCGCCAAGGCTTGAGCCTGTAACCAGTATAAAACCGAGCATGCCGATCTGGAAGAAGCTGTGGGAGCTCATTTTGGGCACGCTTGCAAAATAGTAGAGGAGGATGTCCGTCAGAATGAAGAAACCAAAGACCGTACAGGCATAGAAAAAGGCCTTAATGCTTTTGTTGCCGCTCTTCACTTCATGGAAGCCGAGCCACCCGATGACCGCGATGGTAACGGTGGTGAGGGCATGGAAGACTGGCAGTACAAGAACGTAGTCGACGAGGTTAAAGAGCTGAAGAAGGGTAGAAGCAAGGAGAAATCCAAAATAGGCCCAGGATAAGACCACAAGCGGGTTTGGATTTTTGGGGCAATAGGTTCTTTGAATGAAAAGTAGCAGTGGGATGGGAAGGCAGTACAGTGAAATGAGTGCCAGGTTCAGTATGAAAACCGGATCGGGCACAAAAAGAAGGCTGAGCATCCTTTCGCACATTATCCAGAGGCCTGCGAGGAAAGAGAAGAAAGCAAGATACAAGATGCCGGCATTACGTATTTTAGAGTATCTTAGGGACACATAAATAAAGGCCAGAACAAAGCCCTCAAATAAAATCGCAATGGCTAGCGCGAACGGGAGCAAATCCTGATCCAAGAGCATAAGAATGTGGCTGTTGCGGTTGCCTAAATACACTTGCTGCAGGATGCCCGAAAACTGCTTGTAGGGCGAAGTCAGAATGATTTTGATATATCCGTTGTCGAAGTTGTCGGGAAGGTGTACAAGATGGATGGCACTCCCAGGTGAGGAGCCGAAGCTCCGGGCTTTTGGACTGTATTCATAGATCGTAGAGCCGTTAAAGAGAACCTTCACGCGATGCTCTTCTGTTTTGAAAAATAAGGTAGGTGATGAGATATTAGCTTTTGGTAGAACCCGAGTCAACTGGATGGTGGTATTTTTGGGTATGTCGTTCAAAACGGCAGGCAAATCCAAGGACCTCGGTGCATCCTTTCCTTCTATGCTGCAAGTCCAGCTATGACTAACATCAATGGGCTTTTCGGTATCCAATGATAAAGAAGAGTGGGCAAAAGAAGAAATCAGTACAAATAGCAGTACAGGCACCAGTATTAAGATAAAGGCTATACCCAGGATTCTTTCCTTTTTCAAGCGGGGATCTCCTTTGACATGGTTCTGCAGAACAAGTGCTAATTATAGATTATCTTGACATTTCAAGAATATCACGGTTGTTCCAATAAATCAAATAGGTGTCATGCTTGCAAAGGGAAATATATGTTCCAAAGGATTATGAATTCCATTGACCCATTTGTTGGTATATAATTGTGGTGACAGTATAAAAAACAAGAGAGGTATGGAGTATGAAATATGAGAACCTTTATGCCGTGAGGCAAATCAATAACCTCAAGGAAATGCTCGATTCTAGTGTTGCCCTTTATGGCGACAAGGCTGCATTTCTTGTCAAAAGAAAGGAGAACTCGGATTACAGCCCCATATCCTATAAACAGTTCAAAGCAGATGTCGACGCACTTGGAACCGCCCTTTTGAGCCTTGGCTTAAAGAACGCCAAAATTGCCATCATAGGAGAAAACCGCTATGAATGGGCCACTTCCTATTTAGCAGTAGTCAATGGGGTAGGCGTGGTTGTTCCGCTTGATAAGGAGCTTCCCGCCCACGAAATACAAAACCTCATAGACCGTTCCAAAGCCGACGCTATTATTTATTCGAGCCATGTCAAGCACCATATTGATGCCATTACAAAGGCCTCCGTCGCTTCCCGCTATTATATTAATATGGATGCCGAGCAAAACGACGGCAGCTTTTTATCCTACCAATCCTTGCTCCAAAAGGGCTATGACCTCATGAAGAGCGGCAACCGCGATTTTCTGGATGCTAAAATCAATGAGGAAGTCATGAGCATGCTCCTGTTCACTTCGGGTACGACGGACAAGTCCAAGGCCGTTATGCTATCCCACAGAAATATCTCCGAAAACCTCATGAACATGTGCTCTATGCTCTATATTGACGAAAAGGATGTTTTCCTCTCGGTTCTGCCCCTTCACCATACCTATGAATGCACCTGCGGCTTCCTTTGCCAGATGTACCGCGGCTGCACCATTGCTTTCTGTGAAGGGCTCCGCCATATCGTCAAAAACCTGAAGGAATCCAAATGTACCATGATGAACGGTGTTCCGCTTATTTTTGAATCCATGTACAAGCAAATTCTTAATCAGGCAGCCAAGAAAAAGGGCGGCACGGCCAAGCTCAAATTCGCCGTAGGCCTCAGCAATACCTTGAGAAAGGTCAAGCTTGATATCCGCCATGTTCTCTTTGCGCAAGTGCATGAGGGCCTGGGAGGGCATTTAAGACTCTTTATCAGCGGAGCGGCCGGCATTGACCCGCAGGTGGCCAAGGGCTTCCGGGATATCGGCATCAAGCTGGTTCAGGGCTATGGCCTCACCGAATGCTCGCCTATCGTCGCCCTAAACCGCGATATCAACTATAAGGATGAAGCGGCAGGCCTTCCGCTGCCCAACCTTCAGGTTGAAATTCACAACCCCGACGCCGATGGTGTAGGTGAAATCAAATGCAAGGGCTCAAGCGTCATGCTGGGCTATTATGAGAACCAGGAGGCCACCGACAGGGTTCTTAAGGATGGATGGTTCTACACGGGCGATCTTGGCTTCATTGACAAGGACAACTTTGTGCACATTACGGGCAGAAAGAAAAATGTCATTGTGACCAAGAACGGCAAGAATATCTTCCCCGAAGAAATTGAGACCCTGCTGAACAGAAGCCCCTATGTCAAGGAATCCCTTGTTTACGGCAGGAATGAATCTGACGGCGATGTTTCGGTCTGCGCAAGGATTGTTCCGAACCATGAGAAAATGGAAGAGGATATTAGGAATAACGCCGCGCCCGGATCGACAGCGGAGGAAATTATAGGCAAGGAAGTCAAGCGCATCAATAAAGAGCTTGTTTCCTATAAGCATATCAAGGACTTCATCCTCCAGGAAGAGGAGTTTATCAAGACAACGACTAAAAAGATCAAACGCCATGAAAACAAGGTATAAGAAGGAAAGGAAGGGTGATCAAGCGATCACCCTTCTCTGTTTTTAAGGACCTCCACCATGTCGAGCTTTTTAATATGCTTGATATGGGCGGCAATGGCCAAAAGCGCAAAGGCTATGGCGGCCAGTACCCCGATAACATAGGTTTTTGGATAGACAACAATGGCAAAGGAAACGAGCTCATTGCTGAACTTGCTGCCGAAATACTCGCAGGCCAGCCTGCCGACAACGAGCGCTGGAACAATGGCCAGCAGGCTGATGAAAATGTTCTCGCGCAGGATGCTCCGGCTGATTTCCGAAACCTTGTAGCCCAAAACCTTTAAGGATGCGATTTCTCGCTCTCGTTCGGTGATGTTGATGGAAGTGGTGTTGTAGACCACCACAAATCCCATAACGGCTCCGAAGAAAATCATTGCGCCCACAAACTCATAGAAGAGTGCCATGAGCTTTTTGAAGTTGTCATAGGCTTTTTCCTTGGAGTCCACGGTGATGACATTCTTTTCTTTGGATAGCTCAAGCTCAAGCTGCGCTTTTTCAGAAGGGTCCACCTTGAGATAAGCTTCGTTGACCACCTCGGGAAGGCTGAAAGCCTCGTAGCCCTCCGATAGGCTCATATAAGCGTTAAAAGCTGTGTATTGCTTGCATAGGGCCGTTATTTCAAGCTCAACGCCCTTTGAACCCGGCAGAAGCGGCTTAACGGTTACATGGTCGCCGATGCCTGCTCCAAGCTTTTCTGCCGTTTTGTAATCCAGCATGATACCCTCGCTTTTCAAAGACACCGGAGCATGAGTGTCATCTGTAAAATGAAAAGACTTGTTGTCACTCGGTGTGAGCACCAGAAGCGTATCCTCTTTTTGATCACGGTTTCTGATTTCTACCGAGATTGAGTAAGCTGGGTCAAGGTGCTGGACACCCTTCAACTTTGCCACCTTTTCGGTTTCAGCCAGAGACTGGGCCGTTTGATAGTTGATTTTTTCATCATAGGTCAGGAAGCTGTGGTACTGGTTTTGAAGGATATAGTCCAGTGAATCCAAGAAGAACATTGAAACCATTAGAAGCATGACTGCCATGGTGAGCCCGAGAATGGTCAGCAGGGTGCGCTGACGGCTTCTGAAAACATTTCTAAGGCTCATTTTCCAGCCAAAGGACAGCCTTTTCCAAATCGGTGTGAGTCTTTCCAGCAGAATCCTTCTGCCGGCTTTTGGCACCTCTGACCGCATGGCCGATGCAGGCTCGATTTTGAGTATCTTGCGAGAGCTTAAAAGTCCCGCCAGACCGCAGAAAACAAGGCTCAAAACAATGGAAACAGCCACTGTATCCGGGTAGAGGGCGTTATGTATTTTGGGCAGGTTGAAGAGCCGGGCATACATCTCCGTCATTCGTCCGCTTAGCAGGAAACCGATGGCTGAGCCTGCCAGGGAACCGAACAAACCAATGAGAACCGCATACTTCACATAATACGCAACAATGGCCTTGTTCTTGTAGCCGAAGGCTTTTAGAAGGCCAATCTGAGAGCGCTGCGAGGCAATAATCTTCTTAAGCATGACAAAGACCATGATAGCTGCTACAGAGAGGAACAGGGCCGGAAACAGGTAGGCAACCTCCTCGAGCTCGGTTATCTCTCCCTTCACGCCTTCATAGCTTGGGAGGCTTTCTTTTTCAATTCCCAGGACAAAGCCCCTGTTTTCAAGCGATTTAATCTTTTCTATGGTATTATCGCTGTCGCCAGCAAAGGAGAAAGCAACCTGATTGTAGCGGAAGCCTTCACCCATAAGTCTTTTAGCGGTGCTTTCGGAAACATAGAGAATACCCATGTCCTCAGAGGCGGGCAGGATGTCCCTGGCAGACCGTATGACCCATACGAATTCAGGGCTGTCAACAACAGCCTTGACCGTGAGACTTTCTTCCCGGCCTGAAGCCTCAACAGACAGCGTGCTTCCTGGGCTTAGCTTATAGAACTTGGAGAAATCCCGGGACAGCATACATTCCAGCTCGCCGAGACTGCCGCTGTATGTTCCCTTGTTAACCGAAAGTCGGTTTAGCTCCATGGGTTCTGCATCGGGTACTGTGATCATACGTAAGGTGGCGTGCCTGCCGTCGGGGCGGTTGAAGGATATGTCATAGTAGCCCCTGCGCTCGGCCTGCCGGACGCCTTCGATGCTCCGTATCTCAGACAAGAGGCTGTCTGGCACATCCTGAAAGACTGCCAGGTAGTCCATAAGTCTGTTCTCATTGTAAAAATCGTCGGCAGAAAGCTTAAGATTCTTGTAGGAGGCGTAGGTGCAGATGAACAGGGCAATACCTGCCAACACCACAAGGCTTGCTGCAATAAATTGGCGCTTGTTGCGCTTTATATCTCGTAACAGGGATAGATTGAGCTTTTTCATGCTTACCCTCCTACCATTCGATCTCTTCGGGGGGGATCGGGGATGGGTTGCCATGGATCTCGGTAATTTCACCGCTTCTCATCCGGATGACGGTGTGTGCCATCTGGGCGATAGCCTGATTGTGCGTAATGAGGATCAGTGTTGTGCCCGTTTTTTCTTGAATATCCTTGAGAAGCCTCAGCACCTGCTTTCCCGTCGTATAGTCCAGCGCCCCGGTAGGCTCGTCGCATAATAGGATTTGCGGCTTTTTGGCTATGGCGCGGGCGATGGAAACACGCTGCTGTTCTCCTCCGCTCATTTGCGAGGGGAAGTGGTGGGCGCGTTCCTTAAGGCCCACCCATTCAAGGGCCTGTATGGCGGGAATAGCCTCTTTGCTAAGCTCTGTAGCAATCTCGATATTTTCAAGGGCTGTGAGATTGGGCATAAGGTTATAGAATTGGAAAACAAAGCCGATCTGACTTCGGCGAATATCAAGGAGCTTTTGCTCGTTGGCCTGCTCAAGGCTTTCACCACCAAGCGTGAGTGTTCCCGAGGTGGCTTTGTCCATAAAGCCTACAATATTCAGAAGTGTCCTTTTCCCCGCTCCGCCTGGTCCCAGCATGACGGTGATCCTGCCCTTCCCAAT
>JAOABT010000366.1 GCA_026418215.1 Clostridia bacterium
GGCAGCGTCAGATGTGTATAAGAGACAGTCTCAATACAGCCTCGCCGTCGCTTTTATCCTATGTTGCGGGCATTAACAACTCTGTAGCGGGCAATATTGTGGAATACCGCGAGAAGAACGGTAGCTTTAAAAGCCGCAAGGAGCTTTTAAAGGTAAAAAAGCTGGGTGAAAAGGCCTTTGAGCAATGCGCGGGCTTTTTAAGAATTCCCGAGGCCAAAAATATTCTGGACAATACCTCGGTTCACCCGGAATCCTATGAGGCCTGTGAAAAGCTTCTCAAGCTTACAGGACACACCCTGGAGGATGTCCGTGACCGTAATCTAGGCAATTTGAGGGACCACGTGACGAAGCTCGGCATTGAGAAGGTTGCTTCCGAAATAGGAGTTGGCGTTCCGACCCTTAACGATATGATGAACGAGCTGTTAAAGCCCGGGCGTGACCCTCGTGATGAGCTGCCCCCACCGCTTTTGGTTGAGGACGTGCTCGACATGAAGGATTTGAAGCCGGGCATGATCTTGAACGGAACGGTCCGAAATGTGGTGGACTTCGGGGCTTTTGTGGATATCGGCGTTCACCAGGATGGTCTGGTGCATGTGTCGGAGCTCTGCGACCGCTTTGTGAGAAACCCCATGGAGGTTGTGTCGGTTGGAGACATTGTCACCGTGAGGGTTTTAGAGGTTGACGAAAAGCGCAAAAGAATTGCCCTGTCGATGAAGGGAGTTTAGGCAAAGCGGTCTGCCAAGGCTTGAAGAAATGAAAAACGAGGAGTGCGTTGGGGCATCTCCTCGTTTTTGCATATGTGCGCCCGGCGGGCGGCCTGAAGCCCCTGTAAGAAGCTTCCTTTCGCATTCTTTAATGCTTATTGGGGAGCGGTATCGGCCCTTTCATACTTAAAATTGACGACAACATCGGCGGAGAAATAGTCTGATGCCATATGAGCAGTTAGTGTTCCGATAATCCTGTCCACACCCTCTGGTGCGGTTCTATCTTGCTCAAAGGTAAAGTACATCTTGTCACTGCCGTCTACCTCATCCATGACAAGCTTCTCATCGACGAGCTTATAGGCAAAGCTGCTATCTGACTCGCCTCTGGTGTCATG
>JAOABT010000400.1 GCA_026418215.1 Clostridia bacterium
GTCATGGTCATAAGGACCGCAATCAAAATAAGAGCTGATGCTCCTGTAATGATGTTCTTCTTCATAAGTTTTCTCCTCTCTTATTCGCCTGCGAGGTTAGCTGACGGGTTCGGAAAGAGGCCATCCTAATAGGGGCAGCTTTTGGTTGCCCTATATTAACCCCAAGATAAATCCCCCGCTCCTTGTAAAGGATTCGGCGTTCTTTGGCACCCCCATTGTAAAGGACAAGGCAAGCCCGGGGCAACCTGTAAATTATGTAAACCCAATCAAGGTTGAGTGCAGAACTTCAATAATAGGGATGAGTGCGATTTGCTCTATTTCCACCCTATGGAAAACAAAAGTATGATATAATACATCTATGACTTAAGGTTTTGCTAAAGGCAATGACATTTCCATTGAAACCTGAAAATCAGCTATGAGGGTATTGGCTGGGTAGACGAGGACGATGATGGCGACTCAGTGATACCCCATGCCAGTAAACTAAGTGAGTAATGATAAAGCGTAATATTGAAAGCGTGAGGTCTTTGAAGTATGGAATATAGGAAGCTTGGACGTACAGGGGAAAATGTAAGCATTATCGGTATGGGTACGGAGCACATCTGGCATGAACCAGAGGCTGCCGTGGACGCGGTTATGAATGAGGCCATCGATCTCGGCGTGAATTTCTTTGATGTCTTCATGCCGTCACCCGGCATACGCAGCGCCATTGGTACTGCAATCAAAGGTAAGCGCCATAAAATCATGCTTCAGGCTCACATCGGATGTGCTGCAAACCAAACAGAAGAGTACTACAGGACGAGAGATCTAAAGATATGCGAGGAATATGTTAATGATTTCCTCAAAAGAATGAACACCGACTATACCGATGTGCTCATGCTTCATTTTATAGACGAAATGGATGACTACGACTTGGTGTTCAGGCCGGGCGGCATGCTTGACCTGGCCCTAAGGATGAAAAAAGAGGGGAAAGCACGCTACATCGGCATGAGCAGCCATCGCGTGCCAACCTCTGTCAAAGCGGTTGACACCGGGGTTGTTGATGTTCTGATGTTTCCCGTTAATCCGGCATTTGATATGCTTTTAGGCGATACGGTCATTGATGCGCTTTGGCAGGAGGACGCGTACAAAAACCTTGAGGAGAATAAGAATATGCCCTCCTCCAGCAGACGTGAGCTCTATCGGGCCTGCGAGAAGAACGGTGTAGCTGTGGTAGCCATGAAGCCCTATGCCGCAGGTTGGCTGTTTAACCCGAACAACCCTAGCGGCATGGCATTAACGCCGCATCAGTGTTTGCATTATACACTGTCACAACCTGGGATTAGTACTGTGGTACCCGGCTGCAAAACCGTTGATCATGTCCGTCAAGCCGTTGGTTATCTCACGGCGAGCCAAGCGCAAAAGGACTTTTCTGAGACAGTTGGTCGGACAAAGTGGAACTTCAAGGGCACCTGCATGTATTGCAACCACTGCCTGCCGTGTCCCAGCGGCATTGATATCGCTGCCGTCACAAGGCTCGCCGATAGCGGAAGCCTTGGTGTGACTGACAGCTTGAAGGAAAGCTATAACGGGCTTTCAAGCAAGGGCTCGGACTGCTGCCAATGCAGCACCTGCATGGAAAGATGCCCTTTCGAAGTCAATGTCATTGCCAATATGGCGCGGGCAGCAGCTCTTTATGAAAAATAGCGGGAATAAGAACCTTCTTCGGAGGGTTCTTTTTTCTAATTCATTTCCATAAATTGAATGCTTAAAGCTCTCTAAAAAAGGGGATATATGAATAATTGCACCCTTCAGTGGGGTTTCATTCTGGCAGAGGAGGCGATGCGACATGTCGCAAAACGCCATAGTTGACTGTAATGCCTTCAAAACTGAAACGGGATTGGATGATGCCACAGTTAAAGAGCTTTACGGTATATTTACCGGAGAACTGTCGGAACAGAAGGAACGTTTAGTAGAGGCATTTCAAAAGGGTGACTGCGAAAGCCTCCGGAAGATCAATCATAATGTAAAGGGTATTTCCTTAAGCTATAAGGCCTTTGCAGTTTATGATTCGGCAAAGCTTCTGGACCAGCTTTTAAAGGCCGGTGAAACAAAAAATCTTGTTACACCGCTCAACGGATTGGTAAATAGAATGGAAGAAGCCATAGAGGCTATCGGAGCGTTAGAACTGTATTGAGGTGCGACAGATGGAATTAAACAGGGGACCGGTCATTCTTATTGTTGATGATTCGCCTTCCATTCGCTACGAAGTCAAGGCAATCCTTGAAAAGGAAGGCTATATCGTCAGGGTGGCGGGGAACGAAATAGGCATGTTCAATGCCATAGATGAGTATGGCAGACTGGCCGACCTGATTATCATGGACCTTACCCTTCAGGAAACTCACGGCTTTGAGCTCATTTCAAAGCTTTCTTCCTTTGAAGCGTACAAAAGGATTCCTGTTGCCGTACTAACCGAGCACGCCGATCGGAATAATGTTTCGACGGCTAAAACCATGGGTGTCAAGGGCTATATTGCAAAGCCCATCAACCCGGATTTACTCAAAGAGAGAATCAAAAACATTCTCGTTGCTTCGGGAAAGATTAGGTAGGAGATCATTTGTGGATTCATTCATCGTGCTGTCTCTTTTTTCCGTTATTCTCTCGCTTGTTCTGGCCTGGCAGATCAAAAGCCGATTTGATAAGGAAAAGAAGTATACCTGTTTTGTCAAGCTCATGCTGGCCATTCCAGCCTGGTCTGTCTTTGGCCTTGCCGAAGCCTTGTCGGATGTCAAATACAAGGTTCTGTGTTCTCAGCTTGCCTATATTGGCATAGTCAGCGTGCCGGTGCTGTGGTTCTTTTTTTCTCTTGAATATGCCCAGTTGTTCCACAAGCTTAAGCATATTCATATCCTGCTGTTCGGGCTAATTCCTGCCCTGACCCTCGTATTTGTCCTCACCAACGGCCTTCACGGTTTATATTGGTCTAATATTCATCCCGATTCTCAGATTGACCAGCATATTGTCTTTCGTTATGAACGGGGCCCATGGTACCTCGTCAATACGCTTTACGCCTATCTCATGTTTATGGCGGGCTTTGCCGTCTTTTTGGTCAGGCTGCGAAAAATTCGGCTGATGAAGGATTTTTTCCTTGTCCTGATGGGGGTTTCTTCGCCCTTTTTGTCCAACATCCTCTATTTGCTCAGGGTCACCCAGTTTGATTATGCTCCGGCTTCGCTTGCCTTTGGCTGCTTTTGCTTTGCTTGGGCCATTATCGGAGGTTTGTTCGAGCGGGAAATGGCTATTGCCCAGACCATCCATGCCAACATGGAAGAGGGCATCATCCTTATTGATGAAACGCTTAAGATAACGAGCATCAATCCTTATGCCCAGCAGATTATCAAGGCCCGGAACATGACAGGGGAGCTGCAGGCTTCAAATATTATTCCTTTTTGGGACAAGCTTCAACCCACGCTCTGTGACAACAGCAATGAGTATTTCGAGATAGAGTCGGGAGCTGGCTATTACGGAGTTCATGTCTATTCGGTGTCAAAAGAGAGCCGCCTCACCGGCTGGATTATGAGCCTTTGGGACATCACTTATAAAAAGCAGGTTGAAAAGGAACTGGAAAAGCGAAAGAATGCAGCTGAGGCTGCCGCCATTGCTAAAAGCGACTTTGTCGCAAGCATGTCCCACGAGATACGAACCCCGCTCAACGGCATTGTGGGCTTTATTGATGTACTGTCTCAAACCCAGCTTGACAATGAGCAGAGAGACTATCTGGAAGAGGTGAAAAACGCCTCCAGCAACCTGCTTTATATGGTCAACAATGTCTTGGATTTCTCCAAAATCGAGGCTGCAAAGATTGAAATTGAAAACATCTCCTTTAATCTTTATCAGGTGGTGGAGGATGTTGTCTGGCTCTTTGCCCCCAAGGCATTGAACAGCGGCTTACGCATACATTCTGACATTAAGCCCGGAGTGCCTGAAAGGGTTTTTGGCGATCCCAACCGTTTAAGACAGGTTTTGAGCAACTTGGTCGGCAATTCAGTCAAATTTACATCCCAGGGCGATATTGTACTAGCAGTCAAGGCAAGTCAGGTAAAAGGGAATAAGGTTTCCCTTGATTTTGAGATTTCGGATACCGGAATCGGCATGGCTCCCGAGGTTCTGGACAAGCTCTTTAAGCCCTTCACCCAAGCCGACAGCTCAACAACGCGCAAATATGGTGGCACAGGTTTGGGGCTTGCCATAAGCAAACAAATTGTAGGGCTTATGGGGGGCGACATACGCGTTGAAAGCAAGGAGAATGAAGGGTCAAGATTTTACTTTACGATAGCTCTTGAAAAAGACGAATGCGAAGCTCAAAGCTATCAAGCCTCCGCAGTATGCGCTCTTATTATTGAACCGAATAGAATCGATCGCAGAATCTTCAGCGATTACTTGAAGTATGCAGGAGCCCGGGTATTTCAGGCAGAGCGCTTATGTGATTATGAAAGACGCTGTGGTGATGACGAAAAATTCCCTGATATCGTCGTTATGGATTATGAGGTTGTCACAGAGTTCTGCCAAAACCAAGTCATGAAGGAATGTCTAAGGCATTCAAAGCTTTTTATAGCTGGCCCCGCCATGCAAAGACATAAATTAAAGTCTGTGGATATACCCGGTTACTGCGGTTTTGTTGCAAAACCCGTCAGGCGGAGGGATTTACTTCAATTAGTCAGGCCTTCGAGCTATAAATCGGTATTAAATGGGACTGACAGCTTAGAACAAGCCATTCAGCCGGTCCATCAAGCCGTCAGAATTCTATTGGTCGAGGACATGGAAGCCAACCGCAAGCTTGCACTTGCTATTTTAGCTAAGGCGGGATATCACTGTGATATTGCGATAAATGGCAGGGAAGCGGTTGAGAAGTGTGAATCAGAAAACTATGACCTCATTCTGATGGATTGCCAGATGCCGGTTATGGAT